>NZ_QQSV01000006.1 GCF_003351145.1 Meiothermus sp. QL-1
GGCGGGTAGTCAGGGTAGACCCAAAATACACCAGCCAGGATTGTCCGGTGTGCGGCTACAGAGAAAAACGCCCTCTCTGGGTGCGGGAGTACACCTGTCCCCAGTGCGGCGCCCACCAGCACCGGGATGTGGCCGCAGCGCTGAACATCCTGGCCAGGGCTCGGACGGAGCCTGCGGGGATGGATACGGCAAGGGCCGTCCCGTGAGAACCGCGAAGCCCCGTTCTTCAGAACGGGGAGTCGTCACGAGGGAGACATGCGAAGCAACATCGCGCTACCCGGGATACTCTTCCTTCTTTTCGCCTGTACATCCCCTTCGGGCGGCTCGACCGACTTCGCCATCGCCCTAGACCCCACGAACCTGGCTGTGGAGCAGGGCGCTCAAGGGACCACAAGGCTTACCCTCACGCCCCGGGGGGGTTTTACCGGGATGGTCTCGCTCTCTTTGCACAACGCTCCCGCCGGGGTCAGCCTTGCGCCCACCAGCCTGAGCGTGACGGGGAGCAGCCCGGTGAGCCAGAGCCTCACCATCAGCGTGGGGAGCGGTGTGGCCGCCGGGAACTACACCGTCAAGGTGCGGGCCAGCGCAGGCGGCATTGCCAAGGAGGCTGATCTCGCACTTGCCGTGGGTGCACGGTTGGGCGGTGGAGAGGGCAGCCTGGTCGTTGGGCCGACCCGGCTCAAGCTTCTCCCCAATACCCGAGGGCAGGTCCAGCTCACCCTGACCCCTCCTTCGGGCTTCAGGGGGAGCGTGGAGCTTTCAATCTGGGGGACGCTAGTGCGGCCTATACCCGACCGGCTCGAGATTACAAGCGACCAGCCAGTCCGGATGCCTTTGGTCATCGCCGTGGGAAACCTCTCGCCACAGCGGCTCAACCTCCGGCTCTACGCTGAGGGGGATGGGTTCCCCCGGAAAGAGGCCCCCTTCGAGCTTTGGGTCGCCACCGACCCTGAACCGGACCCCAGCTTTGGCAGGGATGGGTTCGCCGCGACTGATACGGCGCCCGGCTTTGGGGATTCTCTCAAGGGGCTGGTCCAGCACCCTGATGGGAGCTTCACCGCCCTAGTCGCATATCATAACACAATCCAACTGGTCCGCTACCTCCCCGATGGCCAACTCGATACCTCGTTCGGCCAGGGAGGCGTTGTCGAGAGGGCCCTGCCCAGAATAAGAGAAGGCAGTATGCTCCTCGAGCCCAACGAAAGACTGGTGGTAGCGGGAGACAGGTTTAGACCAGACGGCAGCTTGAACACCTCCATCTTCCTGGCCCGCTTCAACCGCGACGGGACTCCGGACACGAGCTTCGACCAGGACGGGCTGCTGGAACTGAGCCTGGGTGGAATGAGTGAAGACTTCGGCGCCATAATCCGCCGGCCTGATGGGAGGTTGGTCGGGACTGGCAGCTCCTCGAACAATGGCAGCAAAATTCTCCTCTTCCAGGTCCGCTCCGACGGCCTTCTGGACCCGGGCTTCGGCGCCCCCGGAACGGGTTTCGTTCGTATCGACACTGGCAGCGAGCAGGGGTCAGGGAAGGACCTGGTGCTCCTGCCGAGCGGGGACTTCCTGGTGGCCAGCGAGCTGACATCCGGCGACATCCTTCTCACCCGCCACAACCACGACGGCAGCCTGGACCCTGCTTTTGGCGTGAATGGCCGGCTCAGGGTTGACCTGGGGGCCTTTGAGGACTCGCCCCGGCTGCTTGTCGATTCAAACGGCCGGGTGGTTCTGCTGGGGGCACAGCAGAGCTGCCAGGGCAGCACCTGCCAGTTCGCCTACTTCCTGCGCCGTTACCTGGCAAATGGCGCTCTGGACGCCAGCTTTGGCCAGGGTGGCACCCAGATCTTTCCGGTAGGCGATAGCCGGTACCGGCCCACCCAGCTCTTGGAGGTGGACGGGAAACTGCTCACGATAGGGAACTGGCCTCGCAATGGTGTTATCTTCCGCTACCACCCAGACGGCAGCCGGGACCAGGAGTTCGGCCCGGGGGGTAGTATTGGGTTCTTCTACTCCCCATATGAGACTGAACTCTCCTCAATCCTGGTGCAGCCCAATGGCAGGCTTGTGGTGGGTGGGACAGCATTTTACAGACAGACGTCGGGATGGTATTCCTTCACTCTCCTTGCGCGCTACCGCAGGGTTGAGGGGCTGGGGCCCCTGGCGCCCTAGGCGTTTGCTCCATACCCCCGAGGGGGCCTACTGAAATCAGGCCCCCTCGGATGCCGCATGCCCTGGGGATGCAAAGGGGACCAAGGCGACCGAGGTGTGGTGGCTGACGTTTGCCTAGAGGGGCCTTCGGCTAGACTCGAGCCTATGAGAGAGCGCATGCACCCCCTGACCACCCCTGAGGAAGTCGACGCCTTCATCGAAGGGCACCCCGTGGCGGCCATCTTCAAGGCCGGCACCTGCCACAAGACCATGCAGGGCTGGGGCTATGTGGAGCAGATGCTCCGGGTACGCCCCTCCATCCCGGTGGGCATCATCCGGGTGGTGGAGCACCGCCCCGCCTCCAACCGGGTGGCCGAGCGCACCGGCATCGTGCACCACTCCCCCCAGATCATCCTCTTCCGCAACGCCCAACCGCTTTTTGAGCTCAACAACTGGGACATCACCCCGGAAAACCTCGAGCCCCTCTTCGCTGCCCACCTCGCCGATGTGCCGGTGGTGGAGGCCGGGAGCGGGGCCCGGAGCGACCTCGAGCCCTACAAGCGCCTCCTGGACGCCTACCTGGGCGGGGCCATCAGCGAGCCCCAGTTCGCCTGGACCTACCTGAACCTTTTCCGGGAAGACGCTGCGCTGCGCTCTAAGGAGGAGTTCGACCTGCTCAACTCGCTCTTCGGCAACCCCGACGAGCACCACATCCACCCCATGGCCATCCTCCAGTTCGAGCAGAACAACCCCTCGCCTACCCCCCTGCGGGAGCGGGCCCGGGCGCTGCGGGAGCGGCTGGAGACCCTGTAAAAAAACCCCACCTGGCGGTGGGGAGCCCGGCCCCGAGGGGTTTCAATGGGAACCATTTTGAGCAGGGGTGGCTCGAGGCCGGGCAGACCTAGCCTAGCAAGCAGTTGTGGATAAGGTGTGGAAATGCGCGCCTACTCCACCGCCCATTGCACGCTGGAACTGCCCGACTACCACCCCTTCCCCCGCTACAAGTACCAGGGGGTGGCCGAGGCGCTGAGGGAAGAGCTGGAGGTTCGGCCCGCCCCCGTCATCGGCTGGGAAACCCTGGCCCTGGCCCACCACCCAGGGTACCTGGACAAGCTGCGCCGCGAGGGCCTGAGCCGGGCCGAGGCCCATCGGGTGGGCCTGCCCTGGAGCCAGGGCCTGCTCGAGCGGGCCCTCCACGCCGCAGGGGGCACCCTGGCCGCCACCCTGGATGCCCTGGCGTGGGGCCTGGGCCTGAACCTGGCCGGGGGCACCCACCACGCCTTCCCTGACCGGGCCGAGGGCTACAGCCTCTTCAACGACGTGGCCGTGGCGGTGGCCTACCTGCGGGCCCGGGGCTTCCAGGGCCGGGTGCTTGTAGTGGACCTGGACGCCCACCAGGGCAACGGCACCGCGGTATTTTTCCAGGGCGACCCCACGGTCTTCACCCTCTCGCTCCACGCCGAGCGCAACTACCCCCTGAAAAAGGAGGCAAGCGACCTGGACGTGGGGCTGGCCGACGGCACCGACGACCGGAGCTACCTCGCCGCCCTGGAGCCCGCTTTGGACCAGGCCTTTGCCCACCGGCCCGAGCTGGTCTTCTACAACGCCGGGGTGGACGTGCTGCGCAACGACCGCTTTGGCCGGCTGGGGCTGAGCCTAGAAGGCCTGGCCGAGCGGGAGCGGCAGGTCTTTGCTCGGGTAAAGCAAGCCCACCTGCCCCTGGTGGTGGTGATGGGCGGCGGCTACAACCGCGACCCCCAGCTGACCGTGACCGCCCACGCCCAGACCTACCGGCTGGCCCTGGCCATGCTGGGCCAGAGGTGAGGGGTGGGCCAGGTCCTTTCGATCCAAAGCTGGGTGGCCTACGGCCATGTGGGCAACGCTGCGGCCACCCTTCCCCTCCAGCGCCTGGGCTTTGAGGTCTGGGCCGTGCACACCGTACAGTTCTCCAACCACCCCGGCTACGGCCTGTTCCGGGGCATGCGGCTTCCCCCCGCGCACCTTTTGGAAGTGGTGGCGGGCCTGGCTGAACAGGGCGTGCTGGCCAAGTGCGATGCCCTGCTCTTGGGCTATATGGGCCAGGCCGGCACCGCCCAGGCCGTCCTTTTCGCCCTGGAGCAGCTCCGGGCGCAGAACCCAAGGGCCCTATTCTGCTGCGACCCGGTGATGGGCGACGAAGGGCGGCTTTACGTGGAGCCGCAGGTTCCCGAGGCCATCCAGCGCCTGCTACCCCAGGCCGACCTCCTCACCCCCAACCCCTTCGAGCTGGGGCTGCTCAGCCAAAGGGAGGTAGATGACCTGGACGCAGCGCTCGAGGCCGCCTGCCTGCTGCGGGAACAGATGCGGCCCGAAGGGCCCCGCATCGTGCTGGTCAGCGGCCTGCGGCAGGGGGAGGAGACCGAGACCCTGGCCGTGGGCGAGGAGGGCGCCTTTGGCGTGCGCACCCCCTATATCCCCTTCCATCCGCCCCCCAACGGGACCGGCGACGCCCTAGCCGCACTGTTTTTGGGGCACTACCTGCGGGAAAAAGCCCTGGTGCCCAGCCTGGAGCTGGCCGTATCGGCCCTGTGGGGGCTGCTCTGGCACACCCACCAGGCCCGAAGCCGCGAGCTTTGTCTGGTGGCTGCGCAGGAGGAGTACGCCCAACCCAGCCGGCGCTTCAGGGCAGAACGGCGCTTATAATGGCCCCATGCAGCCCCGCCAGGCCCGCGCCACCTGCCCCCTGGACTGCCCCGACGCCTGTTCGCTTTTGGTAACCCTGGAGGGGAACCGGCTGTTGGAGGTGAAGGGCGACCCCGCCCACCCCATCACCCGGGGCTTTGCCTGCGTCAAGACCTACCGCTACCCCGAACGGCAGCACCACCCCCTGCGGCCCCTCTACCCCCTCAGGCGGGTGGGGCGAAAGGGCGAGGGGCGCTTTGAGCGGGTGGGCTGGACCGAGGCTTTGGACGAGATTGCCGAGCGGCTCAGGCAGATTCTGGCCGAAAGCGGCCCCGAGGCCGTCCTGCCCTACCACTACGCCGGCACCATGGGCCTGATGCAGTACGAGCATCCCCTTGCCTTCTTCCGGGCCCTGGGTGCGAGCGAGCTCGAGACCACCATCTGCGCCACCGCGGGCCGGGCCGCCTGGGAGGCCACCTACGGCCACCGCTTCGGCACCGACCCCGAGGAGGTGCCCAAGGCCCGCTTCATTCTGCTCTGGGGCATCAACAGCCTGCACACCCACACCCACCTCACCCCCTTCCTCAAGGAAGCCCGGCACAACGGGGCCCGCATCGTGCACATTGACCCCTACGAGAACCTCACCAGCCGCTTTGCCGACGAGCACATCAAGATTCGCCCCGGAACCGATGCGGCGCTGGCCTACGGGATGGCCCGGGCCATCATCCAAGCCGGGCTCCACGACAGGGACTACATTGCGCGGATGACCACCGGGTTCGAGGCCTTTGCCCAAGCAGCCCTGGCCTGGACGCCCGAGCGGGTGGAGGCGGTCACCGGCGTACCGGCGGCCACGGTGGAGCGGCTGGGGCTCGAGTTCGCCCAGGCCCGGGCCAGCTTCATCCGCACCAGCTACGGCCTCACCCGCCACCCCGGCGGGGGCTCGGCCCTGCGGGCGGTCATCCTGCTGCCCGCCCTCACCGGGGCCTGGCAGTACCCGGGCGGCGGGGCTTTGCTGAGCACCAGCGGGGCCTTCGCCCTCAACCGAAAATTCCTGGGCGGCCAGCACCTCCTGGCCCGGCGCCCCGCCCCACCCCGGCGGGTCAACATGACCCAGCTCGGCACCGCCCTCACCGCCCTCAAGCCCCCCATCCGGGCCCTCTTCGTCTTCAACTCCAACCCGGCGGTCATCGCCCCCCGCTCCGACCTGGTGCAAAAGGGCCTGCTGCGCGAGGACCTTTTTACGGTGGTGCTGGAGCAGGCCCTCACCGAGACCACCCGCTACGCCGACTTCGTGCTGCCCGCCACCACTTTTTTAGAGCACCCCGACCTCTACACCGCCTACGGCCACTACTACCTCTCCTGGAACGAGGCCCTCCTGCCCCCCCAGGGCGAGGCCCGGCCCAACACCTGGGTCTTCGCCGAACTGGGCCGAAGGCTAGGCCTGGAGGAGCCCACCCTTTACTGGGACGCCGAGACCCTGGCGCGCTCGCTTTTGGACACCGACCATCCCTGGCTGGAGGGCATCACCCTGGAGCGGCTCAAGGCCGAGGGCTTCGTGCGGCTCAACATCCCCCGGGGCTACCAGCCCTTCACCGAGCAGGCCGGCACCCCCTCGGGCAAGATAGCCTTCGACCCCCCGCCCCAGGTCATCCTGACCGAGCCCACCGCCGAATTTCCCCTGATTCTGCTTACCCCCCCAGCCAAACACTTCCTGAACAGCACCTACGGGCACATCGAGCGCCTGGTGCGGGCCGAGGGGGGTGAGCCCTTCCTGCTGGTGCATCCAGAGGACGCGCAGGCCTTTGGGGTGAAGGACGGGGCGCTGGTGCGCATCCGCTCCCCGCACGGCGCGGTGGTGCGGCGGGTGCGGGTCACCGAGGCCCCTATCCCCGGCACGGTGGTGCTGGAGGGCACCTGGTGGGAGGCCCCGGCCCCCGACGGCAAGGGGATCAACTGGCTCACCGGCGAGCACCTGACCGACCTAGGCGCGGGCTCCACCTTCCACAGCAACCCGGTGCGGTTGGAGCCGCTGGACTAGGGCTTGACAAAAGCTGTGCCAACCCCCAAACTGCTAGGGTTGCGCCCAATGGCCGCCGGGTGCGGCTGGGCGCGCAGTGGGCCGTACATCCAGGGTAGCCCCGACGGTTTTCTTTCTGGGATGGGCGGCTCGAGCCCCACACCCGGAGGAAGAACCGATGGAATTTGCTGCGCTCAATCTGCGGCTCGAGGTGGCCCAGGCCATCCAGGCCAAGGGCTTCACCACCCTTACCCCCATCCAGGCCGCGGCCATCCCGCTGGCTCTGGAAGGCAAAGACGTGCTGGGGCAGGCCCGCACCGGCACCGGCAAGACGCTGGCCTTTGGCATCCCCATCGCGCACCGGCTGGAGCCGGCCCGCGCGCGGGGCCGGGCCCCCAGAGCCCTGGTGCTCACCCCCACCCGCGAACTGGCCCTGCAGGTGGCCAAGGAGCTGGCCTGGCTGGCCCCCCACCTCAGCATCACCCCCATCTACGGCGGAACCGGCTACGGCAAGCAGGCCGAGGCCCTGAAGCGCGGCACCGACGTGGTGGTGGCCACCCCCGGGCGGGCCCTCGACTACCTGGAGCAGGGGGTGCTCGAGCTCTCCCAGATCGAGATTGCCGTGCTGGACGAGGCCGATGAGATGCTATCGATGGGCTTCGAGGAGGCGGTGGAGCGGATTTTGGAAGCCACCCCTCCCTCGCGCCAGACCCTCCTGTTCTCGGCCACCCTGCCCCCCTGGGCCCGCCGTCTCTCGGAGCGCTACCAGCAGGGCGCCATCCACGTGAACGTCATCAAGGACGAGGCCGTCTCCTACGAGGAGGTGGCCATCCAGGCCCCTTTGCAAAACCGCCTGGCTTTGCTGTCCGACCTGCTCTTCGCCTACGCCCCCGAGCGGGCCATCGTGTTCACCAGCACCAAAGCCGAGTGCAACGATCTGGCCCTGGGCCTGGAAAGCCGCGCCCACAACGCCGCCCCCATCCACGGCGATATGGGGCAGCTCGAACGCGAGCGGGTGATGGAGCGCTTCCGCAGCGGGGCCACCACCGTTCTGGTGGCCACCGACGTGGCCGCGCGAGGGCTGGACATCCCCCAGGTGGACCTGGTGGTGCACTACCGCCTGCCCGACCAGCCCGAGACCTACCTGCACCGCTCGGGCCGCACCGGGCGAGCAGGGCGCTCGGGCAGGGTGGTGGTGCTCTATGGACCCCGCGAAAAGCGTGAGTTGGAGACCCTTGAGCGCGAGCTCAAGCGCAGCTTCAAGCGGATCAACCCCCCCACCCCCGAGGAGGTGATGGAGGCCAAGTGGGCGGCCCTGGCCCGGCGCATCGCGGCCCAGCCCGAGGCCGACAAAAAGCTGTGGCGGAAACAGGCCGAGCGGCTGGTGGTGGAGGGAGGGGTGGACGCGGTGGCCGGCATGCTGGCTTTGCTTCTGGGCGGGGCCCCCACCCCCAGGAGCCTGCTCACGGGCGAGGAGAACTGGGTCACCCTCAGGCTCACGGGCCCGCGCCTCAGCGTAAGCCGGGTGGTGGCGCTGCTCAAAGCCGCCGGGGCAGGGGAAATCGGCCGCGTTCGCCTCGAGGGCGACACGGCCTACGTGGATTTGCGCCCCGCCGATATGGACCGGCTCGAGCCCACCCCTTTGCGCGAGCTAAAGCTCAGCCGGGCCACTGAGGTACCTCCCGAGTCGGAGCCCAAGCAATACCGCCGAAGCACCTCTGCAGGTGAACGCCGGCGGGTGGCCTATCGTTAGACAGGAACCTCGCAAGGGTTTGGTTTCTCCTTGACCGAATTCTAACGGTGTATTATTCTAACGGCGCATTCTCCTTGGGAGATGTAAAAATAGCAGTTCGCTTATCGTAGGCCAAAGTCAAAAACCATCGTCCAAGCCATCTAGGAGGAGGCGGATGAAGCTCCTGAGGTCTTTCTTTTCTTTGCTAGGCATCACCCTTCTTTTGGCTGGGTGTTCCTCAAGTACCCCCGACACCACAAGCCCCACGGTTACGATCTCCCAGCCACGAAACAACACTACGCTCAACAGCAACCAGGTCGCCATCCAGGGCTCCGCCCAGGACAACACCCAGGTGGCCCGCATCACCTACCAGCTCAACGGCGGCCAGGAACAGCAGGTCCCCATCACCCCAGGCCAAAACGTCTCCTTCCAGTTCCAGGTCACCCTCCAGCAGGGCCAAAACACCATCGCCGTCCACGCCTACGACCAGGCCAACAACAAGGGTAGCGCCACCATCCAAATAACGTACGATCCGACTGCTGTACACACCCTCTCAGGTGCGGTGGTGAGCGAGTACGCCGGCGGGCCCGTGGCCGGAAGCACGCTCAAGCTCTACAAAAACGGCAACCTCGTGGGCACGACCCTCTCCGGGGCCGATGGAAGCTTCAGCTTTGGCACTCTGGCCCCCGGCACCTACCGCCTGGAAGCCCAGAAGCCCGGCATGGCGGGAAGCGTTCTGGAGGGCATCCGGGTGCCGGAAATGGCCAGCGTCACCCTCATCCAGCGCCAGGCCTTTGACGCCAACGCCTCCACCACCCCGCCCACCCTCCTCATCACCCAGGATGGCACCCAGCCCTTGGAAGGGGGTACCTTCACCAACGCCATCCCCTTCCGGGTCCAGGTGGACACCAGCAAGGATTACGTCCGCCCCATGCGCCTCATCTACGTGGCCCTGGGCCGCACCCCAGGCGCTACCTTCATCACCAACAGCGCTACCTGGACCCGCCAAGCTTTCAGCAACGTGGAGGACACCGGCAACCGCACCCTCAGCGGTGCCAACGTGGCCGGCTTCGGCAGCACCAGCGGAGAAGCCGTTTACGTGGAGGTGGTAGCCTACGACTTCAACCTGAACCGTAGCCACTACCTGATTCCCATCACCTTCAAGAACACCTCCCCCAACCAAAACAACACCGTGAGCGCCCCCACCGGGGTAGCGGCCACGGCCATCACCCTGGGCGAGGCCGTGGGGTTCTACAGCGTAAAAAGCCCAACCACCCTCAAAGTACCCGTGGCCAAGGGGATGATGGGCGAACTCACCCTGGACCCCCAAGCGGCGCCTGAAGGGAGCAACCTCTACGTGGAGGTGCGCTGGTGCTACACCGCCACCGCCGTTCCCTTCGCCTTTGACATAGAGCGCTCCACCGACGGGACCAACTGGAACCGGGTAGGCACGGTGGGTGGGGCCAGAAGCAGCAGTTGCGACACCAACAACCCCCTCAACCGGCCCTTCTTCTTCCGCGACGCCTCGCCCGACCTGACCCCCGGCCAAACCTACTACTACCGGGTGGTGGCCCGGGGGGCCAACCAGGCCCCAAGCGCCCCCAGCGCCACTACGCCCCTTCCCCCCTTCTTTGCCCCCCTTCTGAGCCCTGCGGACGAAAGTGTGGGCGTCTCCCGCACCCCGGACTTCGTCATCGGGCATCCCCAGCTCACCATCGGAGCGGACGGCGCCGCCTACAACCTGGTCCTCTGGGACACCCTTACCGGGGACAGCGTGGCCTGGCAGAGCCTGGCCGGGTACAACCTCTTGGTGGAGTTTGGCACCCCGGACAACGGCATCCCCAGCGGTGAGGCCCTGGTCTACGGCTTCCACCCACCCAGCAACAGAGTGGTCTTCTTCACCGACACCGCGGGAATCATAGACCCGGCAAGGCCCAACCGGGTGCCCGTGGACACCACCCAGGGAACGGTAAGCATCCCCTACAACTTTGACGGCCTGGCCCAGCTCCCAGCCCTCCAGGCCCTGCGCTCCTACGCCTGGCAGCTTTTCGTAGCCTACGCCTACAAGCACAACCCCCAGGAAAACCGCATCTCGGCCTACAGCATCCAGACCTGGCCCAGCTCCACCTCCTTCATCCGCATCACCCGTCCCGGCACCCAGGTCTTTGACTTCACCACGGGGCAGTAAGGAGAAACGATGAAAAACCTTCGCCTAACCCTCATCCTCAGCCTTGCCGCCCTGCTCGGGGCCTGCTCCCAGGGGCCCCAGGGGGCGACCCCTCCCGCCTCCCCTCCAGGTGTGACCACCATCTCTGAGGGCATCCGCCACTTCCAGGGGCAGGTGGTGGTGGGCTACCAGGACGAGGCCGCCCTCCAGGCCGCCATCCAAAAGATCCGGGCCAGAGAGATCGCTCGGATACCCGAGCTCAAGGCCGCCCTTCTTCAGGTGAATGGGGATGCCCTGAAGGCGAGCCGCAGCCTGAAAGGGCTTCAGGGCCTGCGCTTCGCCGAGCCCCACCTGGCCCAGGTCACCCCGCCCAGCGAAGACCCCGTGGAGCGCCCCCACCGGGAAGGCGACCTGCTACCCCTGGCCAACCCCGCTGACCAAATTCTGGACGCACTACCCCAGTACGCCCTGGACCCCCGCCACCTGAACGCCAAGCGGGCCTGGGACCTGGGGTTTGAGGGCCAGGGGGTGACGGTGGCCATCATCGACGATGCCGCCGACGTCACCCACCCCGACCTGGCCGCCAACTGGGCGGGTAGGGCCTATGACCCTGTGACGGACACCACCTACACCAACGCCAGCGCCTGGCTGGCCTTCATCAACAACAACCCCAACATCTACCACGGCACCTTCGTGGCCTCCACGGTGAGCGCTCCCCGGGACGGCCAGGGCATCGCTGGGTTAGCTCCCAGGACCAAGTTTCTCCCCGTGGCCATCTTCCAGCCCGGCTACGTGGGCGATTTCTACGTGGCCCGGGGCATCGTGTGGGCGGTGAACAATGGGGCCCAGGTGCTCAACAACTCCTGGGGCGGCTTAGGGTATGGGGAGCTCGTCAAGGAGGCCTTTGACTACGCCCTGGCCAACGGGGTGGTGGTGGTGGCCAGCGCCGGAAACTCCTACAAGGACGAGGTGCGCACCCCCGCAGGCTACCCGGGAATAATCGCCTCGGTGGCGGCGGACGGGAACCGCAACCGCGCCAATTTCTCCACCCATGGCCGCCATGTTTCCACCGCCGCCCCCGGGGTGGACGTCCTCCTGGCCAACCCCACCTGGCTGGGGGGGGGCTACGGGCTCATCTCCGGCACCTCCTTCTCGGGGCCCTACACCGCCGCTGCGGCCGCCCTGGTGAAGGCCGCCTGCCCGGGCGCCACCCCTTACCAGGTGCGCCGGGCCCTGGAGACCACCACCTGGGAAAGGAGCTTCAGCCGCCAAAAAGGCTGGGGGCACCTGAACGCCGGCAACCTGGCCGACCTCCTGCAGCAGGGCTGCGGGGCGCTTCCCCCCAAGGGCGCGGTGGTGCGGGTAAAGGTGGAGTACTTCAACCAAAACGGCGTCTTCCCCGGTCTCCTGGCCGACGTGATCCTGCGGGGCAAGGGCCTGCGACCCGGAGACCCCACCGACCCCACCCCCATGTACTGGGCCCGCACCAACCAGGAGGGGGAGGCCTGGTTCTACGAGATTGCCCCTGGGGAGTACGACATCTACGTGGCCGGGGCTGACCTGGCCCTCACGGGAGGCTTCCCCGAGGAGCGGGGTACCTTCGTGGGTACCCTGGTGGCCACCTCGGGCTCCCATGCGGGTAACCCTGACTTCAAGCGGGTGCGCCTGAACGCCAGCGAGGTGAACCTCAACCCCACCGACCCCTACGAGCCCAACGACAATCCCGCCCAGGCCACGCCCATGGTCTACAACACCACCACCCAGACGGCCTACATCTTTGGCCAGCCCCGGGACTTTGACTTTTTTGCCTTCTCCGGAACTTCTGGAGACCAGATCCGGGCCCGGGTCTACGCCCGCTCCAGCCTGGGAGGGACCCTGGAATCCTACCTCTACCTGCTGGACGGGAACGGGAACGTGCTGGCCGAAAACGACGACATCATCCCCGGGCAGAACACCGACTCGGAAATCACCTACACCCTAACCAGCGACGGCACTTACTACCTGGTGGTGACCAGCTACACCATTGCCAGCAACCCCAACGCCTCCGACAACAGCCCCTTCAACAAGTACCAGCTCGAGCTCAGGAAGACCAACTGACCTAGAGGAAGAACCCCCGGCTGCACTCTCAGCCGGGGGTAGGCTTCTAGCTATCCCAAACCCCAGCCACGGTCAAAGCTCCTCGCCCCCCAGGCCCCGCCGGTGAAAGCGGGATAGGAGCCAAGGGGCCAAGAGCGAGAGCAGCGCCAGCCCCCAAAGGGCGATGGCGATGGGGCTGCTAAAGAGATAGCCCACGTCTCCACCGCTCAGGGTCATAGCGCGGCGCAGGTTGATTTCCATCAGGTAGCCGAGCACCAGGCCCAAAAGCACCGGGGCCAGGGGGAACTCGAGCTTACGCATCAAATAGCCCAGGAAACCGAAAAAGGCCATCAAGAGCAGGTCGAAGGGGTTGTTGTTGACCGCGTAGACCCCGATGAAGCTGATGGCCAGCACGGCCGGTATCAAAAACCACGCAGGCACCGCCAGGAGGCGCACGAAAAGGCCCACCAAAGGTAGGTTTAGCAAGAGCAAAACCGCGTTGCCCACATACATCGAGGCAATCAAGCCCCAGACCACCTGGGGGTGCTGCTGAAACATCTGGGGGCCTGGGGTTACCCCCAGGCTCATAAGGGCACCCAGCATGATGGCGGTGGTGCCGCTGCCGGGAAGGCCCAGGGTGAGGAGGGGAATCATGGCCCCACCTGCTGCCGCGTTGTTGGCCGCCTCGGGGGCCGCCACCCCCCGCAGGTCGCCCTCGCCCAGCCGCCCCCGTGGGCCCAGCCAGCGCTTTTCGCTGGTGTAGGCCACAAAACTGGCAATAGAGGCCCCAGCCCCTGGCAGAATCCCGATCAAAAAGCCCAGCACGCTGCTGCGCAGGATGGTGAGGAGTGAGCCCATGAAGTCACGAAGGGAAAGGTAGATCCGCCCCACCTGGGCTTTGATGACCCCTGGGGTTTTCTCTTCCAGAAGCATCAAGACCTCGCTCACTGCAAAAAGGCCGATGGCCACTACCAGAAAGTCCAGGCCATCCTCGAGCTGCATCACCCCGAAGGTGTAGCGGGCTATACCGGACTGCGGGTCCTGGCCCACCGTGGCCAGCATCAAGCCCAGCGCCGTGGCGGTGAGAGCCTTGAAGAGGTTCTTGCCTGCCAGGGCCGAAAGGGTGGAAAAGCCGAAAACCATGAGGGCAAAGTACTCTGCAGGCCCAAAGCGGATAGCCCACTGGGCTAGAAGGGGCCCCAGGGTCATGAGGCCCAGCACCGAGAGGGTACCGGCGATGAAGGAGGCCCAGGCCGCCATGGCGAGGGCCGGGCCGGGCCGGCCCTGCTTGGCCAGTTTGTTGCCATCTATGGCGGTCACCACCGAGGAGGTCTCGCCTGGGATGTTGAGCAGGATGCTGGTGGTGGAGCCCCCGTACATGGCCCCGTAGTAGATGCCGGCCAGCAAAATCAAGGCCGACTCAGGCGGAAGCTTGAGGGCAAAGGTGAGGGGCACCAACAGCGCCACCCCGCTGATGGGCCCAATTCCAGGCAGCACACCTATGAGAGTGCCCACCAAACACCCCAAGAAGACCAGCAGCAGGTTTAGGGGCTGTAACGCCACCCCGAAGCCGTTTAGAAGGGCCTGTAGGATATCCATAAGCTAGGGGAAGAAAAAACCGGATGGAAGACCAACCCCCAAACCCTCGGTAAACAAGAGGTAAAGCACCAGGCTGAAAACCAAAGCAGCCAGGAATCCTCTCGGTACCGAAGCCCCAAAGAGCCAGGCGAGCAGGGTCATCTCGAGGGTAGTGGCCACAACGAAGCCCAGGGGTACCACTGAATAGGCATAGGCCCCAAGGCTCAAAAGCACCAGCCCCAGGACCGCCCAGAAGCGTTTGGGCGGCCAGGTGGGTTCAGGGTCGGGGCGCAGCAGCAAGCCCAGCGCCGAAAGCCCTAATAGCAATGCGATGATATAGGGGAAAGGTCTGGGGCCCAGGGGGTCGGTGAAGAAGCTCACCTGCATCCGGCTGGCCTCGAGGCCGTAACCAAGGGCCAGCAACAAGAGTAGGGACCCTACGATGCGGTCGGTCATACAGCCTCAACAAACAGCAGCCCCCAGGGAGGAACGAAGGCTTCCCCTGGGAGCCTCTAAGCTAGCGAATGATGCCCAGCTCGCGCGATAGGTTGCGGAACTGGTTGACCTGCCGGTCGATGAAGACCTGGAACTCGGCCCCTACCATGAAGAACTGGCCCAGGGCGTTCTGCTCCCGGATGCGGGCCCACTCCGGGCTGCGCTCCACCTGCCTCAAAGCCCGGGCCCAGAACTCGTAGGCCTCGGCGGGCATGTTCTTGGGCACGTAAAAACCGCGCCAAACCACCCAGTCCACGTTGTAACCAAGCTCCCTCAAGGTAGGTACGTTGGCGTAAACCCCACCCAGCCGACGGGGCGCCATGACCCCCAGCACCCGCACCGTACCGGCCTGCACCTGGGCCCTGAGCTCCGAGGCATCGCCCGCGAACACCTGGATGAACCCTCCCAGAAGCGCGGTCAGGGCCTCCCCACCCCCATCGAAGGGCACGTACTTGATGTTCCGGGGCTCAATGCCCGCCGCCCGGCCCAAGAGCAGCACCTTCATGTGGTCCTGCCCGCCCACGGCGCTGCCGCCCCCCACCGCGAGCCGGGCTGGATCGGCTTTCCAGGCCGCTACCAGCTCCTGCATGGTGCGCCAGGGGGCATCGGCCTTGACCGCCACCACGCCAAAGTCGGCGGCAATGGCCCCTAGCCAGCGCACGTCCCGCTCGGTGAAGCGGCTGTACTGCCCCTGGGCCAGGCGCACAGTGGTGGCCGGGCTGGCCGCCACAATCAGGTTGGCGTCATCGCTGCGCTGGGTAACCACGTTGGCATAGGCCACGCCACCCCCACCCCCGGTCACATTGCTCACCCGCATGGGCTGGGGAATGAGTTTTAGGTCGAAAAGCACCTGGGCCACGCTGCGGCAGGTGAAGTCCCAACCACCCCCGGCCCCAGCCGGGGCGATGCACTCGGGGTTGCGCGGGGTAAACTGGGCCAGCCCGCCGCTCAGGGCCAAGAACAGAAGGGTTGGGATAAGCCATCGAACCATAGGTTCCTCCGGTTTTCGAGACCCGTTCCTAGGTGCCTAGATTCTACTAATACTCTCACTTTCGTCAAGGGCGCGTGAGCAGGGCCGAGCCCTCGAGGCTGCGCAAAAGAGCCTCACGGGAACGCTCGAGGTGCTGCTGCATGAATAGCGCAGCCTCCTCACCCCTGCCCTCCTGCACCAGCTCGATCAGGGTCAGGTGGTCGCTCAGGGCGGCCTCGGCCCCTTTGGGCCGGGTAATCTCCAGATAGCGGGCCCGGTAGATGCGCTGGAGCACCTGGGCCAGCGCGGCCACCACGAAGCGGTTGCCGGTGAGGCGGGCCAGGGCCAGGTGGAAGTCGGTGGCCTTCTCCAGCTCCACCTCGGGGTCCAGGTCGGCCTCCAAGGAGGCCAGCAGGTCCCTGAGCTCCTGGGCCTTGGGCCGGCGGGCTGCGGCCACCCGGACCACCTGGGTCTCGAGCCACTGGCGGAACTCAAAGGCCTCCTCGAGCTCGGCCAGGTCCACCGGGGCCACGGTGTACACCCGGCCCGAACGCACCACCAGCCCCTCGCGGGAAAGCTGTTGCAAAGCGGTACGGATAGGGGTGCGGGAGACCCCCAGCCTCTCCTCCAGCCTGCGCTCGACCATGGGCTCGCCCGGCCTGAGCTCCAAAGAGAGAATCATCCGCCGAAGGCGGCGGTAGGCTTCCTCGGTCTGGGGTGCCAACACGCCGGTTATGGTACCCTTTCTGGTATACCGGCTCAAGCCGCTCTGACCCTTTTCTGACGCTTCAGAGCTACCTTCATCCCGGTATGCGACGCTTCATCTCTCTCGCCCTTGGGGCCGGCCTGGCCCTGGGCCAAGGGGGGCAGGTGGTGGGGGTCTACACCCTGCCGCCCACCCCCATCCGCACCCTCAACCCTCATCTCACCCAGGCCGACGTAGAGAGCAGCTTGAAAGCGGGCTGGCCGGTAAGCGACCGGCCAGCGCTGGGCTCGAGCCTAGCCTACCTAGGCCAAGGGCGTTTCGTAGGCAGCACCGACCGCGGCCCCAACGGGGACTGCCCTGGGGGCAAGTACTTCCCTTTGCCCGGCTTTACCCCTAGCCTGCTCTTTTTCCGACTGGAGGGCAAGGAGATTCGTCTGGAAAAATCCCTGCCGCTGCACAACCTGGGCGGCAGGCGGGTCAGCGGCCTGCCCAACCTGCCGGGTGAGGACGTCCCCTTTGCCAACAAGGAGTGCAGGGAGCGCCTTCCCCTTGACCCTGATGGTTTGGACGTAGAGGACATAGCCATAGCCCCGGGAGGAGGCTTCTGGCTGGTGGAGGAAAACTCCCCCTCCCTCCTCTATGCCACACCCCAGGGGGCCATTGTGATGCGCTACGTGCCCCAAGGGGTGCGCCTCAACGCCAGCTACCCGGTGCGCGACAGCCTGCCCGCCATCCTGCGCCAGCGCCGCAATAACCGGGGCCTTGAGAACCTGGCCCTATCCGGGGACGGAAAGACCGCCTGGATCATCTTGCAAAGCCCCATTGGCCCCACCTCCAATCCAGCCTTCGACCAAAGCCTGGTGGCCCGGGCGGTGCGGCTCGACGTGAGCAACCCGGTGCAGGCCCGGGTAACCGGGATGTACCTGGTGCCCTTCTCCGACCCCAAGGACTACCCCAAGCCCAACCGGCCCCGCGACATGAAGTACAGCGCCGCCACCTGGGTCAAGGACGAGCAGATTCTCCTCCTGGAGCGGGCCGAGGGCGGGGCACGGGTCTACCTGGTGGACTTCGCCCGCGCCACCAACCTGCTGAGCCGGCCCGATGGAAGCAGCAGCGAGCTGGACAAGGCTGGGGTGGACTATGCTTCCCTGGGCATTCACCTACCCGAACGGCGGCTTTTGCTCGAGACCTGGCGGCTGCCCGAGTTCGATACCGACAAGCTCGAGGACCTGGCTCTGTTGGAGGACGGCCAGACCCTGGCCATCGTGGACGACAACGACTTCGCCATCACCGGCAAGGAGGGGCCCAGCCGGCTGTGGCTGGTGCGGCTGGCGCAAAAGCTCCGCTAGCGCCCCACCTCCTCCAGCCGCCCCTCCCGGGCCAGGTAGCGGATGCCCCGGGCCCGGGCGTAGGCCCGCAGGGCCTCCAGGTCCTCCGTCCAAGCGAGCTCCACCCGCCGGCCCTCGGCCCGCAGCCGCCGGGCCAAGGCCCTATCCAGGGCCAGCACCTCTGGAGGGGCCTCGGCAGTAGGCAGTCGCAGCGCCTCCATCACCCGCTCCAGGCCCAAAGCAAAGCCCGCCGCATAGGGCAAAAGCGCCCCGTCGTAGCGCCCCCCGCCCAGAAGGGGCAGGCCGAAGTCGGGGGTGTAGGCCTGGAAGTTGAGGCCGGTGTAGAAGGCTAAGAGCCGAGCCCGGCCCAGGTCCAGCAGCAGCGGCACCTGGGGCAGCAGGGCAAGCACCCGCTCCAGCCAGTCCAGGTCGGCCAGGGCCTTTTCCGAAAGCGGCAGCCGCCGCGCCTCCTCCAGCACCTCCCGCCCCCCATACAGGTCGGGCAGGCTCAGCAGCACGTTCCCCACCTCCGGCTGGACCCGGTAGGCCTCCACCAGGGCCTTCAACTCCGGGGTGTTCTTTCGGTGGATGGCCAGCCGCAGCCGCTCCCGCTCGGCCTCGCCCAGGCCCGTGGCCTCCAGCACATCCCGCACCAGCGCGGGCAGGCCCACCTCAATCTTGGCCTCGGCAAAGCCCACCCGCAGGAGGCACTCCCAGGCCAGCTCGAGCACCTCGGCATCGGCTTCGGGGCTGGAAACCCCCACCAGCTCAGCCCCCACCTGGCGGAACTCGCGGCTGCGGCCCAGCTCGGCGGTGGCCTCACGCAGCCAGAGGGTACCGGCATACTGCAGGCGCAAGGGCCGGTTCAGCCCTGGCCCCCCGTTGCCCCGCAGAAGCCGGGCCACCGCGGTGGTGAACTCGGCCCGCAAGGCCAGCACCTCTCCGCTTTTGTCCACCAGCTTGAAGGCCCGCTCGGCCAGGGGGTGGGCGGGGTCGTAGAACTCCAGCGCGGGCAGCTCTATGGGCTCATAGCCCCAGGCATAGAGCAGGCGAAGGAGCTTCTCCTCTATCTCGCGCCGCAGCCGGGCCTCGGGCGGCAGGAAGTAGCGGGTGCCTTCGGGGATCATGGGGCTTTGGGCCCAACCAGAATGCGCACCGCCAGGATTCTATCCCGCTCCCGGCTGGCGCCGGGGCCCTCGGTGGGCGCGATGCGCTCCACCACCTCCATCCCCTCCACCACCTGGGCAAAGATGGTGTACTGCTGGTTCAGGTTGGGGGTGGGGGCATAGGTGATGAAGAACTGGCTGCCGTTGGAGTTGGGGTCCATGGTGCGGGCCATGCCCACCACGCCTTTTCTGTCGTAGTTGAGCCTGGGGGTGACCTCGAGGCCGAACTGGTACCCCGGCCCCCCCATCCCCGTGCCGCTGGGGTCGCCGGTCTGGGCCACAAAGCCGGGGATGACCCGATGGAAAAGCACCCCCTCGAAGTAGCGGTGGAGGGCCAAAAACACGAAGGAGTTGGTCGTGATGGGGGCCTCCACCTCGTAGAGGTCCATCAAAAAGCGGCCCTTGGTGGTCTCGACCTCGGCAAAGTAATCGAACCGCTGAGGGTCGATGACCTGCTCGGGCCTGGCGAAGCGAGTGATGGGCTTTTCGGACCTATAGGGCAAGGCTTCCATGTGGCCTCCCGGGCGCGCGCCCTCGCCGCCCCGCCAGAGGAGAAAACCGGCCAGCGCCGAAAGCAGGACGGAAATCGCTAGCGCCACGCGCATCGGCCCCAGTCTACCCTCCCGCTGCCGGGGGCGCCACGCTTCAGATTCTGGGCAGGGTGATGCCCCGCTGGCCCTGGTACTTTCCCTGGCGGTCGCGGTAGGTGACCTCAGGGCGCTCGCCCTCAAAGAAGACGAGCTGCACCACCCCCTCGCCCGCGTACATCTTGGCCGGCAAGGGGGTGGTGTTGGAGAATTCCAACGTCACATGCCCCTCCCAGCCCGGCTCCAAAGGGGTGATATTGGCCACGATGCCCACCCGGGCGTAGGTGCTCTTGCCGATGGCGATGGCCATCACGTTTTCGGGCATGCGGATGTACTCCACGCTCCGCGCGAGCACGAAGGAGTTTGGGGGAATGATTACCTCGTCCCCCTCGTAGTCCACAAAACTCTTGGGGTCCAGCCCCTTGGGGTCGGCGATAGTGTGAAACACGTTGGCGAATATCTTCCACTCCCGCGCCGCGCGCAGGTCGTAGCCGAAGCTGGAGAGGCCGTAGCTGATTACCCCCTCGCGCACCAGCCGCTCCTCAAAGGGCTCGATCATGCCCTGCCGGGCCTTCTCCCGTATCCACCAGTCGGGCTTAATCATCCACCCCAATATACGTGAAGCTGGGCGTTATTTGGGGTTGCTCAAGGGATTTTTCACCCTGAACCCTCACCCAACCCCCTAAACTTAGGGTATGCGTCGCCTCTGGCTTTTAGGAAGCCTGCTGCCGGTCGTTCTGATGGCATGCGGCTCGGACAACCAGAGCAATCAAAGCCGCCAGCCCCTGCGCCTTACCGTGCGCTTCGACCCGGGCTACCTCGACGAGCCCTACAGCACCACCCTGACCGCCGACGGGGGGGTGCGGCCCTACCGCTTCACCCTCGAGGGCAACCTGCCCAAAGGGCTCACCTATAGCAACGGGCGCGTGAGCGGCACCCCCCAGGAAAAAGGCAGCTTCGAGCTCCTGGTAAGCGTGGAGGACGCCAACCTCTCGGTGCGCACCCAGAAGGTTACCCTGGTCATCGGCGACACCCCGCCCCCCCGGCTGGACCAGGTCTTCCCCCTGGCCGAGGTCACCGACCCCTTCCCCTACCTTCTGCGGGTGCGGGAGCGGGAGGCCCGGGGCTTTCAGGCCCAGCTTCCCCTCAGGGGCCTGAAGCCCGACCTGGAAAGTTTTAGGGCCGATGGCAGCGTGCTCTACGTGCTCCGCTACGACGAGGCCCGGGGGGTTCTGGACATCGACGCGGCCTTCACCACCCCGCGCCGGGACTTCGAGGCCTTCCGCGTAACCCTTGCCCCCCTGCCCGAGCAGCGGGTGCGCCCCGAGCAGAGCTTCCGCGAGGCCCGGGTGGCCTTCTACGACAGAAACGGCAAGCTGGCCGCCAATGCCCCCGCCATCGAGCGCACCCCCAGCGAGGGGCGCTACCGCTACAGCGACCTCGAGGCCCTCGCGCGCAACTGGGGCCGCCGCCTCCAGGCCCCAAACCCTCCGCAAACCGCTCCAGAACAGCCCCCCCAGGCCGGGGGTCAGCCAGCCCCTGCCCGGCTCGAGGGCGACCTGAACGGGGATGGGGTGGTGGACACCAAGGACCTGGAGGCCCTGCGAGCTTCCTACGCCTGGGCCAGCGTGGGAGCGCCATCCTCTACAGAACGCTAGGCCTCTGCACTGGCTGGGGGCTTATCCTTAAGGTGAGGATGGCCCGGGCGCTTCTGCTTCTCCTGGTGCTGTGGCTCCTGTCCCTGGCAGGCTTTCTGGCCCTGCGCCGGGTGCCCCGGGGCGCCCCGCTTTGGGGCCTGAGGGACCTCTTCTGGATGCTCTGGCAGGCCGCCAGCCTGGTCCTCCTGCTGGCCCTGGTGGCCCTGGCCACCGGCCTTCTCAGCCTGCAGACCAACCCCTTCAGACCGGAGCCCTGAGGATGCGCATCGCCATTCTGGCCGACATTCACGGGAACCTGCCCGCTCTAGAGGCGGTCCTCTCCGACCTGCGCCAAGTGAGCCCTGCCCTGGTCATCGTCAACGGCGACCTGGTCAACCGGGGACCCGCGAGCCGCGAGGTGTTGGAGCGGCTCTGGGAGCTAGCCAGCTCCAAGGCGGGGCTGGCGCTGGCCCCGCAGGGCTTTTACTTCACCCTGGGCAACCACGACGACCTCCTGGTGCGCTGGGCCCGGCGCGACCCCTCGCTGGCCGAGCTCTACCAGGACCCCCTCTTTGGCCCCGCTGCCTGGTCGGTGGCCCAGCTCTCCCAGGCCCACCTGGACTGGCTGGCCCAACTGCCCTACCAGGTGGCCCTCCAGGAAGGCCAGGTGCTGGGCCTGGCGCAGGCCCAGGGCGCAGGTGAGCGGGTAGAGGTGCGCATCACCCACGGCTCCCCCCGCCACTACCGCGAGGGCTACGACGAGCACAGCCTGGGAGCTTTGGCTGAAATCGAGCAGCGCTACCCGGCCCGGCTTCTGGTGGGCTCGCACACCCACAAGCCCTTTATGGGGCAGCTCGAGCGGGCCCTGGTGCTCGGCACCGGGGCGGTGGGTTCGCCCTTCAACGGCGATGTGCGCGCACAGTATGTGGTGGTGGAGCTGGGGGAAAACCACGTGCAGGTGGACTTCCGCCAGGTCCCCTACGACCTCGAGGCCACCCTCAGGGCCTTCTACGAATCGGGGCTGATGGAAGAGGGAGGGCTGGGGGCCGAGATCTTCTACCACGAGACCCGCACCGCTCGCTCCTTGCTGATGAACTTCTGGCACTGGGCTGAGGCCCTGGGCCGCCCCCGCGACCAGGAGGCCTGGCGGCTTTACCAGGCCGCCCACCCCGAGCGCTTCTCGGCTAAGCTTTAACCATGCCCAGCCCCGAGCAGATTCGGGCCTTCGTGATGGCGGCCCACGGCGATCTGGCCCAGGTGCAGCGCATGCTGGAGGCCGAGCCCGCCCTTTTGAACCTGCCCCACGCCTGGCGGCCCGACGACCTCGAGACCGCCATCCAGGCTGCAGCCCACACCGGCCAGCAGGCCATCGCCCTCTACCTCCTGGAGCGGGGAGCCCCGCTGGAGATTCCTACCGCGGCCATGCTGGGCGATGTGGCCCGGGCGCGGACCATGCTGGACCAGGACCCCAGCCTGGCCAAAAGCAAGGGCGCCCACGGCATCCCCCTGCTGCCCCACGCGGCCTTATCGGGCGACCCGGCCATGCTCGAGCTGGTCTTCAGCCGTGGCGCCCGCGAAGGGGTGGAGCAGGCTCTGCACCTGGCCATTCTCCAGGGGCAGGCAGCAGCCGTAGCCTGGCTTCTGGAAAACGCCAGGCCCAACCTGGCCCAAAAAGGCCTCAGGGGAAAGACCGCGCTCGAGCTGGCCCAGGCCCTAGGCCACAAAGAGATCGAGGCCCTGCTGCGCTCGCATGAAGGGGGCTAGGCACCTCTGATAGGGTCTAGGTCGTGCTGCTTTCGGTATACCACCTGACCGAGTATCACTACCCCGAGGGGCTCAGCCTGGCGGTGGATGGGGCGGCCGAGGGGTGAGGGGAGACCCCGGTACCAGCTCACCGAATACCAAACCTCGCCTCGGTGGGCCAAGCCCCGTGGGGTCAAGCCTCCTGCCACACCCCCGGCGGGGGTCCGGGCCCCGTAGGAGACCATCCCACCCCTTCAGGCCGGCCCAAGGGAGGACCGGAGGGAGGCCCAGGCCCCCTTCCGCTCAAAAAGAGGGAGGCCGGAAAGGAGGGCTGGCCGCACCATCCCCCATCCCTCCCGGAGGCCCCGGTGGGCCTCCTCCAGGGTGTAGGGGAAGACCTCGACCCCACGCACCCCTTGGGGCCGGTAAAGGAGGAGGCGCTCCGAAAAGTCCAAAGGGGAGGACTCCAGAAGCACCAGGAGGTCGGCATCGCTCATGGCCGTGGCCTGCCCCTGGGCCAGGGAGCCGAAAAGGACCACGGCCAGCACCTCAGGCCGTTCCCCCAGGGCCTCCGCGGCCCCCCTCAACTCCTCCAGCCGGGCCTTTGGGTCAAAGGGAAAGATCCGGACCATCCTCCCTCGCACCTGCCTCCGGCGCCATGCCAAGGGCAAAATCCAGGATCGCCCTGGCCAGGCGGACGGCCTCCTCTGCCTCACGTTGGGTGTAGTGCCGGGCTGCGGGGCCCGCCGGGTGGGCATCGGGGTAGCGGGTGGGAATGTAGTACTTATCCAGAACTCTAGCGGCCTCCACAACCCCTTCAGGCACCTCCAGGCCCTCAGGAAGCCCTGCTAGCAGGTCCAGAACGGAATACCCCCAGGCCACCTGGCCCCGGGACAGGTGAAGGCCCTTGAGGGCCGCCTCGGCTGCCTGGTGGGCGGCGAAGCAGGCCCAGGCGTAGTCCTCCAGACCCAGGCTCCCCTCCGCGTGCCGGAGGTTCCACCTGGCCTGCTCCAGCCAGTCCGGGGCCCGGTTCACCCCTTCCATTTTAAAGGTTCCGGGCGTCCAGGATGGCCGCGTACCGGGTGCCCATGAGCCCCTGGGGGGCCCGGAGGGTGAAGCCCCCTCCCGGGCCCCACCAAGTGGTGTCCAGGAGGACGCTCCAGGGGCCTAGGGAATAGGGGGCTTCTCCCAGGGGGAGGAAGCCCGCTGCCTCCTGGTAGCCCTCCAGGGGCCCCTAGGAGGCGTTCCTCAGGCGCAGGAAGCTCCTGGCCTCCCCACCCGGAGGGACCTCCAAGGCGTATACCAGATCGCCTTCCACCACCAGGCCCCGCCCCAGGGGGAAGGGCCAGAGGAGCAAAAGGGCCAAAAATCCCCTCACGGCTCACCTCACGTGCACAAAGAGGGCCAGGTGGTTCCGGCCCTCCCGGTACTCCAGGCGGCTGGCCAGGCGCAGGTTGTAGCGGGAGTCCTGGGGGAGGTCCGGGTCGTAGATGCGCAGCCACAGGGCGTAAGTCCCCGGGGACGGGGGAGCGGCCACCGTGTACGTGTAGACGGCCTCCTCCCCCGGGGGCGGGCCGAAGAAGCGCGCCTCCAGAGGGCGCCCCACCGTAAGGCCATCCCCCTCCCGCACGAAGACCAGCTCCAGGCCCTTGGGGTTGTAAAGGCCTGCGAAGCCCTGGTTTTCCAGGTGGAGGCGGAGGGTGAGGCCCTGGCCCGGGGCCAGGTGGGTGGCGCTCACCTCCGCCCGCCGCAGGTGGAGCCGGTGCCCCAGGTCCCGTTTGAGGGCGGCAAGGAGGCTCCCTCCACCCAGGGTCTGGCCCGCCAGCCAGGCCATCATCCCCGGGTGGTAGAGGATGTTCAGGGTGCTGTAGCGGTAGCGCCGGAACTGCTCATAGACCCAGGTGGCAGGGTCCTCCCCCGGGGGGACGTAGGGGGTGGGGGTGCAGGTCTCCCCTCCCATCACGGTGAAGCGGTTGTCCTGGCTCCAGAACTCCTTCTCCAGCTCCTGCTCTGGCCCTGGGTCGTAGTAGAAGGTCCCGTAGTCGTCCGCCGAGGCCAGGAAGCAGTCGTTGTGGGCCCCTAGCCGGGCCTTCAGCGTGTTCCCGTGGGCCTCCCAGGGGGTCAGGGGGGTGAAGGAGGAAGGGGCAGGATAGGTCCCCGCAGGCCCCCCTAGGGCCAGCTCCAGGAGCTTGGCCTTGGCCATGGGGTAGCGCACGGCCACCTTCCGTCCTGGCACCTCCTGCAGAAGAGCCTGGACGATCTCCAGGGTCTTGGCGTTGGGGAGCTTGCGGTCGTAGTTCTGCCGGCCGCAAGGGGGCTGGGCCCCCTCCTGGTACCCGGGGAGGGGGTCCATGAGGGCCGCTTCAGGGCTGGCGGAGTGCCACTCCCCCCAGGGGCCGATGAGCCCCGCCTCCAGGTAGGCGACCACCCCCAGGCGGGCCCGCAGGACAGGCCCCAGCTGGGCCAGGTGGGCCAGGATCCGCTCCTTGGGGGGGTCGCAGTAGGTGGGGCTCCCCTGATAGTTCTCCTCCGGCCGGTAGGCGAAGCGGAGGATGAGCTTGACCCCCGCGGCCTGGGCGGAGGCCAGGTCCTGGGCCAGGGTCTGGAGGAAACCCTGGGGCAGGGCGTCCTGCCCGGCGAAGGTGTGCAGGTAGTAGACCCGGCGGATGAGGCGCACCTCGAAGCCCCGCTCCCGGGCCCAGGCCACCTTGGCCGCGGCGTCCAGGCTGGGCTCGTCGGGGTAGTGGGAGTCCAGGGAGAAGCCCCGCTCCGGGTTCACCACCTCCCCCTCCGCAGGTAGGAAGTCGAGGACCTCCGAAGCGTTCACGGTGAGGGTAAGATCCACCTCCCTGACGATGCCCCCGGCAGCAGCCCGCACCTTGACGGTGTAGTTCCCGGTGGCCACGCCGCTGCCCACGCTGATGGTGAGGCTCTGGTTCACTGGGCTGGAGCCCGTCACGTTCAGGCTGGTGGGCGAGAGTGTGACCCCGGGAGGAGCGTTCTGCAAGGACAGCGCAACCGCCCCGGTAAAGCCATTCTGCGGCGTCAGGATCAGGGTGGTGGTCCCCTGACCCCCCTGCTGGACCACAAGGCTCGTGGGGCTGAGACCGACGGTGAAACTAGGAGGCGGGCCGCCTGGAGAGCTGCAGGCGGCCGGAAGAAGAGTAAACAGGGCTTTTAGAATTCCAGGTCTGAATGAAGCCATGTTCACCTAACGGAAAGCGGTTTCCAGACCGCAACCGATTATAGCAGCTACCCTTTCTTTACCCATCGCGAGAACTGGCCCTTTCAGCTCCAAAAATGCTTTTCCAGTGTCAACTCCCTAGGCGCGGCGCTCAGGCACCCGCACTGGCGGGGGCCCAGGAAGGAGCCCGAAAAGGGGGAGCCCGTGTGGCCCGAGGGGGCTCTGGCGCTTAGTGCTTCTTGTCCTTCGGGGGATAGGGGTCGTTGCCGTAGCTATCCTTGTCCTGGATCTTCCCGTCTTTACCGTGGATTGTTACCTCCCCATCCTCCTGGCGAGCCCTTTCTCGGGCGTACTCCTCTGCCTCCTTGTTTCAAAGATTTTGGAGGGCTCCTTAGCTCCCTCCTCCTTCACGGCCCACTTTTTCCCGTAGGGAACTACATGAAGGCTTCTGGGGTTGCCGCCTTTTCTGGCCATTTGAACATCATAAAACCTCCCAGTTCCTCCTCCGCCTCTGGGTTGTTCGGGCCCGGGTTGCAGCTAAACTACTTTTCCCTCTTCCAGGAGGTGTACTCCTCGGGGATGCGCCCCCGAATGAAAATGAGACCGAGATGGGCCCCCGGGGGCCTGCCTAGCCGAAGTAGACCCGACTCAGCCCCAGTGCAGCCGACGCCCTACAAAAGGCACTTCAGGCCGGAACCGTGGTGCTCGAAAACCCGCCCAGCACCCTCCAAAATAATCCAGCGTAGCCGCCAGCCAACGCGTCCTGATATTGTGAAATCATCCAGTCCCACAGCGCCTGGCAGAGGCTAGGAATTAGACTGGACTTTAAAATGAAGGACCTTCGCAGTTTCCTGCGCTCTGCCCGCACCATCGCGGTGTTGGGGGCTCATCCCGACCCGCAGAAGCCCGCCCACTATGTGCCCGCCTACCTGAAGCAGCAGGGCTACACCCTTTTGCCTGTGAACCCTGTCTATGCTGGTCAGGTGCTCTGGGGAAGACGGGTAGCGGCGCGGCTTGAAGAGCTGGAGGAACCGGTCGACATCCTCAACATCTTCCGCCGCAGCGAGGCCCTCATGGCTCACCTGGAGGAGATCCGGGCACTGCAGCCCAAGCTGGTTTGGCTGCAGTCGGGCATCCGCCACCCGGCCTTCGCCCGGGCGCTGCTGGAAGTGGGGATTCCGGTGGTGGAGGACCGCTGCCTTATGGTGGTGCACCGCCAGCTTCTGGGTTAGGAGCACAGGCATGGACGAGAACAGTGCAAAAGAGGCGCTGGTGGGGCGGGTGCTGGGCTGGTATCAAAAACACCGCCGCCTTCTCCCCTGGCGCGGCGAGCAGGACCCCTACCGGGTGTTGCTCTCGGAGGTGCTGCTGCAGCAGACTCGAGCAGCCCAGGCCATCCCCTACTACCACCGCTTTCTGGCGCGCTTTCCCACCCTGGAGGCCCTGGCCCAGGCCACGGAGGAGGAGGTGCTCTGGGTCTGGCAGGGATGCGGCTACTACACCCGGGCCCGCAACCTTCACCGCCTGGCCCGTCAGGTATCCGCCATACCCTCCTCTTACGCTGAGCTACGCCGGCTACCCGGGCTTGGCCCCTACACCGCAGCGGCGGTGGCCTCCATCGCCTTTGGCGAGCCGGTGGCTGCTGTGGATGGCAACGTGCGGCGGGTGCTGGCCCGCCTTTGGGCCTGGGAGCAGCCCAAAGGCGGGCTGGTACGGGCCAAGGCCGAGGAGCTGATGCGCGAGGCGCTCCGGCGGGCCCCACCCGGCGAGTGGAACCAGGCCCTTATCGAACTGGGGGCCCTGGTCTGTACCCCCCGCCGCCCCGAGTGCAAGAGGTGCCCGGCGGTCCAGTTCTGCCAGGGAAGAGAGGCCCCCGAGCGCTACCCCCGGCCCCAGGTGCGAAAACAACAGCCGCAAGAGATGGTGGCCCTGGTGCTACAGGGACCGGCTGGCTTCCACCTGGAAAAGCGGCCCGGAGGTGTGCTGGGGGGGCTTTGGGGCGTCCCCATGGAGGAGGAGCCCGGCGGGCTGGAGCGCCTGCTGGCGCGCTTTGGCCTAAAGCAGGCCCAAAAGGTGGGCGAAGTGCGGCACGAGTTCACCCACCGGCGGCTTCTGGTCCGCGTCTATCAGGCTCCTTGGGAGGGTGGTGAAAATCCCGGGCTTCGACCCCTGTCCCGGCTGGACCGCAAGGTTTTGGAGCTGGCGGGCGCCCGACTATAGGCTGCAAGCCGCAAGGCGCATGCCCTCCTCGGCCATCTGGGCATAGGTCCCCTGCCCCAGCACGCACAGCCCCACCGCGTAGAGGCCCTCGAGCCGAGGTAGGCGAAAGGTGGCCGGCTCCCACTCCCCGGGAGCAAAGACCTGGTAGACCACCCGGTAGCCCGGGGTGTCCTCCTGGGGGGGCACCGCCGCCTCCTGTGGGACAAAGGCGAACCCCAGCTCGAGCAGATGCTGGTACAGGTCCGGGTAGGCCACCTCCGAAAGCCGGCCGGCCTCCTCGGCCACATCCCCGATGTAAAGCCGGGGCGAGAGGAAGCTCCCCACCGCCAGCACCACCCTGGGGGCGCTCTTAGAGGGCCCCTCCCAGGTCCTCACCCCCACCACCCGCCAGCCCTCCAACCAAAGCTGGGTCACCGAGAGCTGGAGCAGGTGAATGCGGGGGTGGTTCTCCAAGCGGTACTTGGCCCGGCTGTGCAGCGCCCAGCCCTTCAGGCCCGCTTCGCCCACCTCGGCCAGAAGTGAGCCTGCGGGGAAAGGGGGGTAGACCGGGGTAAAGGGAAGGTAGACCGAGTCCAGGCTGGTGGTCAGCAACCCCACCCGCATTCCCTTTTGGGCCAGCGCGTAGGCCGCCTCAGAGCCAGCAAAGCCGGCCCCCACGATAAGCACATCGTAGTCCACGCCTTCCCCAAACTATTGGTGGACCGCACAGGATTCGAACCTGTGACCTACCGATTAAAAGTCGGTTGCTCTACCAGCTGAGCTAGCGGTCCGCTGGGGGCCTAGGCCCCAATGGCCCTAGCGATTATAGGTAAACCCACGGGGTTTGTCTAGCGCAGGCGCTGCAGAAGCGCCTCGAGCTGGGCGCGGTTCACGGGCCCTAGGTGGCGGGCCACCACCTGCCCCTCAGGGCCAATCAACAAAGTGGTGGGCAGACCGCTCACCTGGAAGGCCTGCTGCAGCCCCGCGCCATCCAGAAAGACCCGCGCCTCCAGCCCGCTCTGCCGCAGGAAGGCCTGGATGGCCCCCGGGTCCTCCCCTGCGTTCAGCAGCACAATGGGGTAGCCCTTCCGCTGGTACTCCACCAGAAGAGGCATCTCGGCGCGACAGGGGGGGCACCAGGTGGCCCAGAAGTTGACCAGCATGGGCCGGGGCAAATCGCCCCACCGCGCCTCGCTGGGGCGGGACTGGCCGGGCTCGAGGTAGAACACCACCCGGTCCCCGAGTTCAGACTGCCCCCCCGCCAGCCCGCGCTGCAAGCCGTGCTGCAGGCCCAAAGGTAGGAGGGCCACCGCTAGGGAGGCCACCCCTGGCAGCACCAGCCGGACCGCCTCTCGCCCCAGAAGCCCCCAGGCGGCCAGAGCTCCCCCAAGCAGCCCCGCCCACCCATGCCAACCCCCGGTGCGGATATCCACGATGCCCAGCAAGGCCGCGCCCAGGCTGGGCCAGACCGCGTGGTGCTCCAGCGCGTAGCCTACCCGCGCAGCCAGCCCCGCAACCAGCACCACCCCCCAAGCCTTACCCTCCACCCCTCGCCGGGCGGAAAGCCAGATGAAGGTGAAAACCCCGAGCAGCAGGGCCAGGTTGGGCCAGCTCAGGGCCAGAGGACCCAGCAGAAGTGCATCGGGCGTCACCCGCATCGGCCCCACCCCACCGCAAAGCTTTCCGCGATCCAGGGCGTCATATCCTAGTAGGGTATCTTAAGCACAGCTTCTGGACAATAGCTTCCAATAGACAAAGCCTTGACCTCCCACCCGTATGATGAGCCAGGGTAAATACCCCGTAAGGATATAAGGAGGTGAAACCATGCGTCTTTTCTGGTTTGCGCTTTTGCTGGCCCTAGGCCTCGGTTTCGCTCAGCCCCTCACCCTAGGGGAGCAGTATCTCCTGCGCGGCTACACCGGCAACGCCATGGGGAAGGTCTGGGCCAACAACCTGCGCTTTGAGGGCCTCGAGGTGCTTACCAACAACAGCTCCATCTGCGCCAGCCTGAGCGGGGCGGCCATCGCCAGCTACCTGGAGGCCCGGCCCAACGCCCAGGTGGCCACTGCTGCTCTCTCCAGCGCCGACGATGTGCTGCGCCTGGTGAGCTTCCGCCTGCCGGCCCTGGCCCTGCTCTTTGGCGGCCAGACCGATGCGGCCACCAACAACGCCCTGGTCAAGGCCGTGCTGGCCGAGGCCGCCCAGCGCAACTACGGCGGGGCCATCTTCATTCATGTGCGCACCTGGGGCCTGGGCTCGGTAGGCCTGGCAGCCAGGGAGGACGCCAACATCCGCCGCTACCTGAGCGCCAAGAACAACCTATTCGCGGTGCTGGTGGACGGCAACGCGGGCGAGGTCCGGGTGGCCCAGGTGCGCATCAACGCCACCACCGGCGAGCAGGAGGTGGCCCAGGTGCTCGGAAGCCAGAAGATGAGCGAGACCTGGCTGGCCCTCTTCCGCCGCTCCCTCTAGGCTAGCGCGTTTCCACAGGCAGGCTGAAGGTCACGCTACCCCCCCCCTCGAGCCTGAGGGTGATGGCCACCCTCTGGCCCTCCTGCAAGGGGCGGGGGTTTTTCTCCCGCAAACCGTATAGCATCAGGTGGTACCCCCCGGGCAGGACCTCGAGCCGCCCCCGCGCCGGCACGACCAAAGCCGCCACCCGCCGCATGGCCGAGAGGTCGGCGTGGTGGTCGTGGCCGCCTCTTGTGGTCTGGTGAAACTCCACCCGACTGGCGATGGGGCTGCTGGCCCCCACGATTCGCACCGGTCTGTCGCCCGGGTTGTAAAGCACCATGTAGGCCGCGGTGACATCCCCCGGCACCCGGCGCACCCAGCCCTGCTCGAGCCGCAAGGGCTGGGCCAGGGCCACGCCCATCAGAACCAAAAGAGCAGTCCAGCGCATCACCTATCCCTCCTTCCAAAGCGCCAAGCGGCGCCCCAAAAACCCAGCGCAATCGCCAGCAAGCCCACGCCCACCGGCAAAAGCCCACCACTGTAGCCCAGAAACTCCCTCAACAAGTAGCCCGTGGGCCCCACCAGCACCGGGGCTTCCAGCGCGTATAAAAGCCCAACCCGAAGGAGCTCCACGGGGTTCAGGAGCACCGCCGCGAGCAAAAAGCCCTCCAGCGGGTACGCCTGCAGCGCCACCGCCAGCCCCACCACCAGCGGGTCGTAGGCCAGGACCAGCAGCCCCCAAAGCAAAAGCCCTATCCCCAGGGCGCGGGGGGGCTCCAGGCCTGCCCCCACCCAGCCCGAAAGGGCCACCCAGAGCCAAAGCAGCCCCAGGCCGCTCAGAACGAGGAGCAAAGCCCCCCAGGCCGAGAGGCCCAGAAGCCCGGCGGACAGCGCCAGCCCACCCAGGGTGGGGAGGCTTAGCCCCAACCCCACCCCCAAAACCCCCCACAGGTAAAGCCGGGCGGGGTGCTGCGGCATGCCAGCCCAGAAGGCCCAGTCCTCCCGGGCCCCCAGGAGGGGCAGGCCCAGGGCCAGCACCAAAGGCGGCAGCAAAAGGGAGAGGGAGGCGAACAGCGAGACCACCGCCACCGCCTCCCCCCGGCCCTGAAAGGCCAGGGCCAGGATGGGCAGCAGGCCCGCGGGGGCCAGGGCCCAGGGGTTGCGCAGAAGCGCCTTGGCGTAAAGGGGTAGAAGGGCCACTGCCTACCTGCCGTACCCCGGCACCCAGGGCCGCTTGCGACCGAGGGCCACCAGGTCGTTCCAACGCAGACGTTCGCCCGCGTGCTGGGGCCTCTCCTTCAGGTACGCCTCCAAGGCTGCCGGGCCGGAAAAGGCCAGCAGCCCCACCCCCATGGGGGTCCGAATCCGCTCGTTGTAGAGGAAGAGGGCCTGGTTCACCGGGATGAACCGGGCCTCTTTGCGGCTCGAGGCGGCGAAGTCGGCCACATAGAGCTCCCTGGGGGTGGCCCGCGGGCCCCCGTAGCCCAGCACGTGATCGAGCAGGCAGCCCACGTCGTCGTAGTTGTAGACCCGGCCGGTGCTGGTCACCATCTGGGCGGCGTACCGAGCGTCCAGAATGGTCATATTGCAGTACGGGCAGGCATCCACCCCCACCCGCAGGGGCCGAGGCGCCGCCAGCGCCAGCGGTACTCCCCCCAAGGACAGGGCCAGCAGACCCTTGACCAGGCTCCTCCGATTCATACAGGCCTCCCGCCCCCTTCCTCTGGGGGAAGGGGGCAAACAAGCTACTTCAGCAGCCCGGCGTGCTTGGCCAGCAGGTTCACCAGGTTCATCTCCGGCAGGGGGGCCAGGTCCACCAGGGTCTGCCAGTCCAGGATGCGGGTGCGGCCCAGGTCGGGGTTGGCCCGGGCGAAGGCCAAAGCCGCCTCCTGGCTGCTGAAGGCCGCAATTTTGGCATCCATCACCACCCAGCCGCGCTTCTCGCCCCAGAGGTAGACGGCCTGCCGGGCCGGGATCAGGCGCACCGCCTCGGGGCCCCGGGCCGGGTCGTAGGCCCCCCGGTCGGTCACGTAGAAGGTGGTGCCCACCCCGTCGCGAAGGCCGTAGACCCAGGCGTAGTTCACCATGCAGGCGATCGACTCGAAGTGGAAGGCCTCCTTGCCCTTCTGGGCCTCCTTCAGGGCAATCTGGCTGTAGGTCTGCTCGAAGAAGCCTGGGGAAAAGGTGCGGCCCATCCAGGCCCCTGGCGGGGGGGTCTTGAGGGGCATCTCGCAGAACTCGCAGTTGCCCTTGTCCCAGGGGATGGCCTTGGCCGGGATGGTCTCGAGGCTAGCCGGGGCCGCAGGCTGGGCGGGCATCTGCTGGTGCATGTGCTGGGCCAGCGCAACCGAAGCACCCAAAGCCGAAAGCATCTTCACCACTTCACGACGGCTCTTGCGCATAACTTCCTTCCTCCATCACCTGGCCGTTCTCCAGGCGCAAAAAGCGCTCGGCCAGGCGCAAAACTTCCTCTTGCCGATGGGCCGACACAATGACCAGTCCGCCCGTGGCCAGGTGGGCCTCCACCCAGGCCCGCAGACGCTCCAGCCCCTCGGTGTCCAGCGAGGAGGCCGGCTCGTCCAGAAGCCACAGGGGCGGGCAGCCCATGAGCCCCGCCGCCAGGGCCAGCCGCTGCCGCCAGCCCCCCGAGAGCTGGGCCACCGGCCGCCCCAGGTAGGCCTCCAGCCCCATGCGGGCGATGGCCTCGTCCCGTTCCTCCGCTGAAGCCCCCCGGAGGCGTCGGGCGGCCTCCAGCACCTCGGCCACCCGCAGGACGGACGGAAAGGCGATCTGCTGGGGAATGTAGGCCCGCAGCCGGGCGGCTTCCAGGCTGCGGGGGGGATGGCCGAAAAGGCGCACCCGGCCCCCATCCGCCCCAAGCCTTCCGGCCAGGATGCCCAGCAGCGTGCTCTTGCCCGCCCCGTTGGGGCCCAGCAGGGCCAGGCTGCCCACTGTGTGCCGGAAGCTCACCCCTTGCAGCCGACCCCGCTTGTGCAGGTCTACCGCCTCAACCATAAGGCTCCTCCAAGCCCCAACAGGGCAAGCCCCAGCAGGGTTGGCGCCGGGGAATGGGGGGGCGGGGGCACCGCCCTGGCCTCCGGGTCGGCCAGCTCCAACAGGCGCAGCCCCGGCACCCGGGCCTCGGCCGCCTCCCACAGCAGGACCCCGGGGGAGAGGGCGAAGAGGCTCAGGTCGGGCTGGCGGGCGCTCAGGTAGGCGAAGCTGCTGCTGGGCAGGTGGGGCACCGGCAGGGGGGCGGCCCGGTCGAAGGCGTTGCCCCGAAGGGTGACCCGGGCCTGAGGGTCGTCCACCGCCAGGTCGTAGAGGTTCCCCACGAAGGTGTTGCCCCGGGCTAGGAGGGTGTTCCGGCCGGCGTCGCGGGCGAAGAGGAGGGCGGTGCCGTTGTGCTCGAAGCGGTTCCGCTCCAGAAGGATATCCCTCGAGTCCAGGGACAAAAGCCCGATGGTGCTTCGCACGAAGCGGTTGTCCCTGAGGAGGGTTCCCCACTCCTCCTGGAGCAGGAGCCCGTAGCGCAAAGGCCCTACCTCCTCGGCGAAGGTGTTGGCCTCCACCTGGTTCTTCGCCCCGTGCATCAGGGCCGAGCCCACCCGGTTGCGCCGGCTCAGGTTGCCCTGGAGCCGGGCCTGGTAGGTGAACATCAGGTGGAGCCCATAGCGCCCGGCCCCCTCCACCCGGTTCCCCTCTATCCGGAGCCGCTCGCCGTATTCCACGTAGAGGTTGTCCAGGAAGCCCCGGATGGCGTTGCCCTGCAGCACCACCCCGTCGCTGCGGTAGGTCTGCAGGCCGGGGGCCCGGCCGGTGCCCTCCAGCAGGCTCGCTTCAATCCGGACTCCGTTCGACCTCTCCACCCGGATGCCCCCCGTGACCCCCCGGGCCACCAGCCCCCGCACCACGCAGCCGGTGCAACCGTCCAGGACCAGCGCAGCGTCCGGCTCATAGAAGTCGTCGCCCTGGCCCACGTTTCGCACCTCGAGGCCCTCCACCTGGATGCCCGGGGCCGACAGAACCAGGGCGCTGCCCTGCCCCCCGCCGTCCAGCAGCGCGCCGGGGCGGGCCACAAGGCGCACCCCCGGGGTCTGGATGGTCCACGGACCCCGGTAAACCCCGGCTTCCAGCACCACGGTCTGGCCGGGGGCCAAGGGGGGTAGTGTGGGCGGATGCAAAACCAGCATGGCTCGGCAAGGGCCTAAAGGCCGCACAGGAACTGGTTCTGGGCGGACGAAAAGGCTAGCCGAGCCAGGGCGGGCCGCGGTTTAGCAGGGGGAAGACCGGGGATAAGTGGGGCCGGTCGCCCTCCTGGGGCACCACCCCCAAGGGCTTTGGCGAGGGCCCGGGCAGGATGGGCGGCGGGGGCGGACCATCGCTGAAGCCCCCCACTATGCACAGCGGGCAGTGGGGCTGCGGGTGGGCCGGGGCGGGGTTGGAAGAGCCGTGCGGAGCCGGCTTTGCGGTGCACAAGGCCCCGGGGGAAAGTATCGGGAGCGCCTGGGTGCGCGGGTCGCGCAGGGCGTACTGGCTCGAGACCAGCCCCACCAGCCCGGCCAGGAAGAGGACCAGGAGGAGATGGGGGGTTCGAGACCGCATCCTAGTGTAGAGTATAGGGCCACCCCCCAGCAGGGCATATGTCCCGCCGATATATCCCCCGGGGGTATGATATACTCGGGCCTGAGCGACCGGCGTATGCTGGTCTTTGGGAGAATCTATGAGCCAGCTCTACGATGTGGTGATCATCGGCGGAGGGCCCGCGGGCCTGACCGCCGGCATCTACGCCGGCCGGGCCAACCTCAAGACCCTTATTCTGGAGAAGGGCCTGCCAGGAGGCCAGATCGCCCAGACGGAGGAGGTAGAGAACTATCCCGGCTTCCCCGAGCCCATCAGCGGGGCAGAGCTCTCCGAGCGCATGGTGCAGCAGGCCAAGCGCTTTGGGGCTGAGATCGTGATGGACGAGGCCCAGGGGGTGGAGAAGACCCCGGAGGGCTTTTTGGTGCGGGGCTACGAGCAGGGCTACAGGGCCCGCGTGGTCATCCTGGCCACCGGGGCCAACCCCAGGAAGCTGGGCGTCCCCGGCGAGGAGAAGTTCTACGGCCGGGGGGTGAGCACCTGCGCCACCTGCGACGGCTTCTTCTACCGTGGCAAAGAAGTGGTGGTGGTGGGGGGGGGCGACGCGGCGGTGGAGGAGGGGCTCTTCCTCACCAAGTTCGCCAGCAAGGTCACCCTGGTGCACCGCCGCGACACCTTGAGGGCCAACAAGACCGCCCAGGCCCGGGCCTTTGCCAACCCCAGGATGCAGTTCATCTGGGACACGGTGGTGGAGGAGATCCTGGGGGAGGAGACCGTGACGGGGGTGCGGCTCAGAAACCTCAAGACCGGGCAGGTCTACGACTACCCCACCGATGGGGTCTTCGTCTTCATCGGGCATGTGCCCAACACCAGCTTCCTGCAGGGCCTGGTGGAGCTGCGCCCAGACGGCTATGTGGCGGTGCGGGACGAGATATTTACCTCGGTTCCAGGCATCTTCGCGGCAGGCGACGTGGCCGACCCTATCTACCGCCAGCTTTCCACCAGCGTAGGGGCCGGCACCCGCGCAGCCATGATGGCGGAGCGCTACCTGGCCGAGCAGGAGCACGCCGCAGCGCACTAGGAGGAGGCATGGAGGCCGCAGCTTCCGCGCAGCCCAGCGTGCGCTACCTGAACCCGGCCTGGTTCGCCTCGGTCATGGGCACCGGGGTGCTGGCCCTGGCCCTGGCCCAGTTTGGCCTGGCCTGGCTGGCGGTGCCGGTCTACCTGCTGGCCCTGCTGGCACTGGTGGGCCTGCTGGGCCTTTACCTGGCCAAGCTTCTTCGCTACCCCCAAGCGGCCCTCTCCGACCTGCAGCACCCCATCCTGGCCCAGATGCTCCCCACCCTGCCCATCGCTTTGCTGGTGGTGAGCCTGGCCACCCAGGCCCTACCCCTGGGGCCCTGGGCGCCGGCTTTGGGGCAGGGGCTCTTCGGGGTAGGTACGCCGCTCATCTTCCTGGTGGGGCTGCTGGTGGTCTACACGGTGAGCACCCGGCAGCGGCTATCCCTCGAGGCCGCCAACGGCACCTGGTTCATTCCCCCGGTCTCGGCCCTGCTGGTACCTCTGGGCGGGGGGGTGTGGCTTTCCAGCTTCCCCCCAGCCTGGCAGAAGGAGGTCTGGGTGACGAGCGGGCTCTTCCTGGGAATCGGCTTTTTCCTCTTCCTCTTCGTGCTTCCCAGCCTCCTTCAGCGCCTGTATGGGTTTGGCCGCCTGGAGCCCCACCTGCTGCCGTCCGTCTTCATCGGGTTGGCCCCTGTGGGCCTTTTGGTGCTCGCCCCCTGGCGCTGGCTCGAGGGCGGGGCCCAGGCCGGCCTGGTGCCCCAGGGTTGGCCGGAGGCCTGGCCGGTCGTGGGGCTGGCCATCTGGGGCCTGGGGCTGTGGTGGCTGGCCTACAGCCTGGCCCTGCTGCTTGACACCCTGCTGGTGGGGTGCCGCCGGGCGCAGTTCCACTTCGCCCCGGGCTGGTGGGGGTTTGTGTTTCCGCTGGGAGCTTTTACCCTGGCCACCAAGGCCCTGGCCCAGGCGCTGGGCTCGGCCTTCCTGGGGGGGCTGGCCTGGGGGCTTTTGGGTCTCCTGCTGCTCTTCTGGCTCTGGGTGCTGCTCCCCTCCCTCCGGGCCTGGGCCGGCCTGGGGACTCTGCGCCCACCCAAGGGCTAGCCGCGCCGGTGACAATTTGGTGACACTTTTCCCACGTGGGTCCGGTAGATTAACCCTGCTATGAAAACCCTCTGGCTAGGCCTATCCCTGGCGCTTTCGCTGGCTTTGGCCCAGCCTTTCCGCGTCACCGATGCGACGGGCCGGGAAGTCGAGGTGCGAAGCGCCGAGCGAATCGTGAGCGTGGGCGGCTCAATCTCCGAGATTCTCGATAAGTTCGGTCTCACCGACCGCATCGTGGGGCGCGACACCGGCTCGTACATCCCAGCGGCCCTGCTGCGGCGGCCCGACGTGGGCCTCTTCTTCCGCCTGAACGCCGAGGCCATCCTGGCCCAGCGGCCCACCCTGGTGCTGGCCGTCTCCGAGGCCGGCCCCCCACCGGTGCTGGCCCAGCTCCGCCAGGCCGGGGTGAGCGTGGTGCTGGTGCCCGACGAGCCCACCCCCGAGGGGGTCAAGAAGAAGATTCGCACCATCGGGGCTGCGGTGGGCCAGCCGGCCCGGGCCGAGGAGCTGGTGCGGGCTTTGGAGCGCGACCTGTTGGCCCTGCAATCCAAGACCCGGGTGCGGCGGGGCGAGCCCTTGCGGGTGCTCTACATCTACCCGCGCGACCCCCGCAACACCTTTGTGTGCGGCGAGGAGGCCAGCGGGGCGGGTCTCATCACCCTGGCCGGGGCCCAGAACGCCGTCCGAACGGTGCAGGGCACGGGGGCGGTGCGGGGCTGCGTGAACCTCACCGCCGAGGCGGTGGTGGCAGCCCGGCCCGACGCCATCGTGGTGCCCTTCTTCCCCGACCAGCCCTTCAGCTTTGAGAGCATCCTGCGCCTGCCCGGGGTGGCCGAAACCCCCGCGGGGCGCAACCGGCGCATCGTGGCTATGGACGTGACCTACATCTCGGGCTACGGCTACACCGTGGGCCGGGCAGCCCTCGAGCTCCACCGGGCCCTTTACGAGCAGACCGGCCCGGTGCGAATCAACCACCCTAGCTTCAACCCGTGATGGGCGAGGCAGGAGCCCGCCGGCGGTTCCTGCTTCTGGGGCTGGCCCTGCTGCTTCCCGCAAGCCTCTTGCTGGGCGCGGCCAGCGGGGCCTACTACATCCCCCCCCTCGAGATTCCCCGGGTGCTGAGGGAAGGGCTCGAGGGGGCCCCGGTGCTGCTCAACATCCGCTTCCCCCGGGTGCTTTTGGCCGCCTTGGTGGGCGGCACGCTGGCGCTGGCGGGCGCTGCGCTCCAGGGCTTGCTGCGCACCCCGCTGGCCGAACCCGGCCTGCTGGGCCTGGGGATGGGGGCCGCCTTGGGCGCGGTGCTCTGGCTGGCCTTTTTCCCCTTGCTGCCCTTTGGGCTGCCCCTGGCCGCGGCGCTGGGGGCGCTGGGGGTGGTCTTCCTGCTCCTGCGGCTGGTGGGGGAGCCGGCCGAGCAGCCGGGGGTGCGGCTCCTGCTGCTAGGGCTTCTGCTTTCCCCCATCCTAAGCGCCCTTATCGGACTGCTGCAGTTCCGCGTGGCCGACCCCCAGGGGCGCAGCCTCACCTTCTGGACCCTGGGGGGGCTGGGCGGGGCGAGCTGGGAGCTGCTGGCCCTCACCGCCCCCACCGCCCTCCTGAGCACCCTCGCCCTGCTGCGTCTGGGCCGCTCGCTCAACGCCCTTACTTTGGGCGAGGAGGAGGCCTTCCACCTGGGGGTGGCGGTAAGAGCCCTGCAGCGCTGGGGCCTGCTATGGGTGGCCCTGGGGGTGGGGGCCGCGGTGGCCGCGGCGGGGAATATCGCCTTCGTGGGGCTCCTGGTGCCCTGGCTGCTGCGGGCTATAGGCGGGGCCGACCACCGCTTCGTGCTGCCCGCAGCCTGGCTCCTGGGGGCCAGCCTCACGGTGCTGGCCGACCTGGTGGCCCGCACCGCCTTCGCCCCCGCGGAGCTTCCGGTGGGCCTCCTCACCACCCTGGTGGGGGGGCCGCTCTTTCTGTTCCTGCTCGTCCGGGGAGGGTGGCGTGGCTAGCTGGCTCGAGGCCGAGTCCCTGGGCCTCCGCCGGGGCGGACGCTGGCTTTTGCGCGGGGTCTCCCTGCAGCTCGGGCCAGGCTTCTGGGCCCTATTGGGGCCCAACGGGGCGGGCAAGAGCAGCCTTCTGCGCCTCCTATCGGGCGAGTGGCTGCCCACCGAGGGGCAGGTGCGGCTTCTGGGCCAGCCCCTTGGGCGCTACTCCCCCGCCAAGCTGGCCCTGAAGCGGGCCTTTCTCCCCCAGCAGCGCAGCCTGGCCTTTCCCTACACCGCCCGGGAGGTGGTGGCCCTGGGCCGGCTGCCCCACCAGCGGGGCCGGGCGGAAAGCGAGGCCGACCGAGAGCGAATCGAGGAGGCCCTGGCCGCGACCGGGGCCCTGGGCCTGGCCCCACGCCCCTACTTTGCCCTCTCCGGGGGCGAGCGCACCCGCATAGACCTGGCCCGGGTGCTGGCCCAGGACACCCCCATCCTGCTGCTGGACGAGCCCACCAACCACCTCGACCCCCGGCAGCAGCTCGAGGTGCTGGCGCTGTGCCGCCGCCTGGCCGGGTCGGGCCGGCTGGTGCTGGCCGCTTTGCACGACCTGAACCTGGCGGCCTTGTTCGCAGAGGGGCTGGTTTTTCTCAAGGAGGGGCGGCTGGTGGGGGCGGGGGCGACCCGGGAGCTTCTGCAGCCGGGGCTGCTGGAGGAGGTCTACGGGGTGCCCTTCGCGGTGCTGGAGCACCAGGGGCGACGGGTGGTGCTGCCGGAGCCCGGCTAGTAGACCCGGCTGGCCTTCACCGCGGTGCCCGAGGCGGTGACCATGAGCATGTTGCCCTGGCCCACGGTCTCGTAGTCCACGTCTATGCCGATTACCGCATCGGCCCCCCGGGCCAAGGCGGCCTGCTCGAGCTCTGAGAGGGCAATCTCGCGCGCTTTACGCAGCTCAGCCTCGTAGGCCCCGCTGCGCCCACCCACGATGTCCCGCACCGAGGCCAAGAGGTCGCGGAAGATGTTGGCCCCCACGATGGCCTCGCCGAAGACCACGTCCAGGTACTCGGTAATCTGGTAGCCCTCGAGCTGGCTCGAGGTACTCAGGATGAGCTTTCGCCTCATACCAAACCTCCCAGAGCATTCTAGGCGATTCCCCGCGCCGGCCCGGTGAAATCCGGGGCCTGGTTTTTGGATATAATCCATACCACCATGAAGGTGGCCCTCCTCGTCACCTGCCTCACCGACCAGTTCTTCGCCGAGGCCGGGGCAGCAGCGGTGCGGCTTTTGCGGCGCCTGGGCTGCACGGTGGAGGTGCCCTTGGGCCAGAGCTGCTGCGGCCAGCCGGCCTACAACGCCGGCTACTGGGCCGAGGCCCGCCAGATGGCCGAGCACACCCTAGACACGCTGGAGGGAGCCGAGCACGTGGTCCTGCCCTCGGGCTCCTGCACCACCATGCTGCGGGTCTTCTACCCCGAGCTATTTCGCGAGCAGCCCCGCCGGTTTGCCCAGGCCCTGGCCCTGAGCCACAGGACCTACGAGCTCTCGGAGTTCATCGTCAAGGTGCTGGGGGTCACCCACCTGGGCCAGGGGCTGAAGGGGCGGCGCATCGCCTACCACCACGGCTGCCACGCCCTGCGCGAGCTCGGCATCAGGCAGGAGCCCCTCACGCTTCTGCGCAACGCCGGGGCCGAAATTGTGGACTGGGCCGCCGCCGAGGAGTGCTGCGGCTTTGGCGGGCTCTTCTCGGTCAAGCTGCCCGAGGTGGCCCTGAGCATGGCCGACCGCAAGCTCTCCACCCTGCCCCCCGCCGGCCAGGTAGACTTCCTCACCAGCGCCGATAGCGGCTGTATGCTCCACCTCACGGGGCGCATCGAGCACCGGGGCCTGGGCCTGCCGGTCAGGCCTTTGGCCTCGGTGCTCTGGGAGGCCACGCAATGAGGGTCGCCGCCAACCAGTACCCCCAGGCCGCAGCCCGGCTGCTGCGCGAGGAGCCCCATGTGCGCGACTCGGTCACCGGGGCCACCCTCCACTTTGACGGCAGAAGGCAGCAGGCCTACGCCGAGGTGGACGCCGAGGCCTGGCGGCGCTGGGCCGAGGCGGTCAAGAACCACGTCCTGATGCACCTGGACGAGTACCTGCTCCAGGCCGAGGCCAGCCTACAGAAAAACGGCGTGCAGGTGCACTGGGCCGAGGACGCCGACGACGCGCGGCGCATTGTGGCCGAGATTGCCCGCAGCGGCAGGGTCAAAAAGGTGGTCAAGGCCAAGACCATGGTTTCGGAGGAGCTGGGCCTCAACCCCATGCTGGAGGGGATGGGCATCGAGGTGCTAGAGACCGACCTGGGCGAGTACATCATCCAGCTCCTGAACCAGCCCCCTTCGCACATCGTGGGGCCGGCCATTCACCTGAACCTGGAGCAGATTCGCCACCTCTTTCACGAGCGCTTTCAGACCCCCCTGGAGGCCAGCCCCGAACAGCTTGCGGCAGTGGCCCGCCGAGTCTTGCGCGAGGGGTTCCTTAGTGCCGACATGGGCATCTCGGGGGGCAACTTCGTGGTGGCCGAGACCGGCACCCTGGCCCTGATCGAAAACGAAGGGAACATAAGGCTCTCCACCTCGGCCCCCCGCATCCACGTGGCGCTGGTAGGCATCGAAAAACTCCTGCCCCGCTTCTCCGACCTGGCGGTCTTTCTCTCGCTCACCGCCCGCGCCGCCACCGGGCAGCGGCTCGGCACCTTCGTCTCGCTCATCCAAGGGCCACGCCGGCCCGGTGAACCGGACGGGCCTGAAGAGGTGCACGTGGTCTTCGTGGATAATGGGCGGAGCAGCGTGCTGGCCGACCTCGAGGCCTGGGAGACCCTGCGCTGCTTGCGCTGCGCGGCCTGCCTCAACGCCTGCCCGGTCTACCGCCAGACCGGCGGCCACCCCTACGGCTACGTCTACAGCGGCCCCATTGGCTCCATCCTCTCGCCCGGCCTTTTGGGCCTGGAGGAAACCAAGCCCCTCCCCTACGCCTCCTCGCTCTGCGGGGCCTGTTTCCAGGCCTGCCCGGTGCGGATTCCCATCCCCAAGCTCCTGCTCACCTGGCGCCACCGGGCGGTGCAGGAAGGGCTCACCCCTAAGGCAGAGGCCGCCGCCATCAAGGCCTACGCCCAGGTCATGACCCACCCCTGGCTCTACCGCCTGGCCTCCAGGGCCCTGCGGCTGTTGCCCGAGAAGGCGCTGAACAACACCCTTCTCCCGGTGATTCGGACCTGGAGGGAGGGCCGGGCCGGGCTCAGACCCAGCCCCAAGAGCTTCCTGCAGATGTGGGAGGATGGAGAGGTGTAGTAAAACCCATGACCCGCGCCAAAATCTGCGGCATCACCCGCCTCGAGGACGCCCTCCTGGCCGAAGAGCTGGGGGCCTGGGCCCTGGGCTTCATCCTGGCCCCCGGCAGCAAGCGCTATGTGGAGCCCGAGCAAATCCGCCCCATCGCCGAGGCCCTGGGGCCTCTGGTGGTGCGGGTGGGGGTGTTCGTGGATACCCCTCCCGAGGCTGTCCTGAAGCAGTTGCAGACCGCCCGGCTCCAGGTGGCCCAGCTCCACGGCGCCGAGCCCCCAGAGTGGTCTGAGCACATCCGGCGTTTCTTCCCGGTCATCAAGGCCTTCCGGCTCTCGGGCCCGGCCCGGCCCGAGTGGCTCTCCTACCCGGCCGATGCCCTTCTAGCCGATGGGGCAACCCCTGGCAGCGGCCAGCCCTACCCCCTGGGATGGCTGGAGCCCCTGCGCGCCCACCCCCGGCTAATCGTCGCCGGGGGGCTCGGGCCAGACAACCTGGCCCCGGTGCTGGAGATTGGGCCCTACGCGGTGGACGTGAGCAGCGGCGTGGAGGCCGGCCCGGGGCGCAAAGACCCCGGCAAACTCCGGGCCTTTCTGGCTCAGGTAATGGGCTCCAGCCGGAACCAGTAGACGTAGCGGCGCTCCTCCTCCAGCCACTCGTAGGCCACCGAGACCACGCGGTGGGGGCCCAGCTCCCGCCAGCGGTTCACCCCTTCCCGCAAGAAAACCCGCATAGGGCGCTGGGTGTGGAGGGCCTCCAGCAGGGTCCGGTTGCCCCCCACCGGCTGCTGGTGGCCTTTCAGGCCCTCCCCCGGGTACAAAATTGCCCCGTCGGGCAAAAACCGGTTTCTGTACCCCGACTCCCCCCGGTCCACCAGGAGGGTTTTTTGCCCTATTCCGCGCAGGGTTTTGTGCTCCCGAAGCACTTCTTTCCAGCTCAGAATCGGCTTGACACCCATGCAACCAACCGCTATTATCCTATCTGCCTGTTCGGATGTCTCCGCACAGGGCAATGGGCTCCGGTGGTGTAGCTGGTCAACATACCCGCCTGTCACGCGGGAGATCGCGGGTTCAAGTCCCGTCCGGAGCGCCAAACGGCCGGCTGGGTCAGCCGGCTGCAGGCCAAGGTAGCTCAGTCGGTAGAGCATGCGACTGAAAATCGCAGTGTCGGCGGTTCGATTCCGCCCCTTGGCACCAGGTCCGGACCGGGAGTGAGTCCCGGTCCTTCGCATATAAACCCCTTCCCCATCCCCCAACCCATACAATTCCGGCATGGAAGCCCACGGTCGCTTGGCCCAGGCCTTCAAGGTCTTTGCCGATGCCATGAAGCCTTTCCTTTTGGAAACGCTGAAGCACGCCCACGGAAAGGGTTGGGTGGAGGCCTATTTGGCCTCCTTGAGTGAAGGCCGCCGGGAGCTGGTCAAGGAAGAGATGAAGCGGGGCCGGCTGGCCGAGGAAACCCTGGACCTCAACCACTTCAAGGATATCCTGTTAGGACAAAAACAGGTCCTTCGAGAGCGCTTTGGCCGTAATTACAACCGCGCCATCACCTGGGCGGATGAAATCAGTGAGGTGCGTAATGAGTGGGCGCACCAAAAAGACCTTGCTCACGAAGACGTAAATCGCGCGCTCGACAGTATGGTCCGCCTCCTCCGGCTTATTGGAGCCGAAGAAGCAGCCCAGCAGATGCGTCGGCTAATGGAACGTGAGTTGCCCAATGCCCCCAAAGGCAGCCTGCCGCCCTGGTGGCAACTGGCTGAGCCCGACGAGGCCATACGGCGAGGCGATTTCGATGAGAACACCTTTGCCGCCAAACTCGACGACGTGGTGGCCGGGAGGGCTCCCGTTGAGTACCAGTATGCGGAGAATTTCTTCAAAAAGACCTACCTGACTCGGGAACTCAGCGCCATTCTGAAGGACGTTTTGCGGCGGCTTGCCGGACAGGGTGGGGAAGCTGTAATTCAGCTACGCACCCCCTTCGGAGGTGGCAAGACCCATACGCTGATAGCCCTGTACCACCTGGCCAAGGCCTACAGCGAGATTTTAGACCTGATGGAAATTCAGAAGCTGCTCGAGGAAGCCGGGGTCGGCCAGATGCCCCGGACTCGAGTAGTAACGCTGGTAGGCACCGAGCTTTCGGCCCAGGGGCGCAAGGTGGAGGGCCTCCACATCCGCACCTTGTGGGGCGAGCTGGCGTACCAGCTAGGCGACAAAGCGGCCTATGCCCAGGTACAGGCCGCCGACGAGGCGCTGAGCCCGCCGGGCAAAAAGGCCCTAAGCGAGTTGCTGGCAGCCTACAGCCCGGTGCTCATCCTGATGGACGAATTGCTGGTCTACCAGGTGAAGGCAGCCTCGGTGGCGGTGGGGAACACCACTCTGCAAGCCCAGACCTTTGCCTTCTTGCAAGAGCTAAGCGAGGTGGTGGGAAGTTTGCCCAACGCTGTACTGGTCACCACCTTCCCCGAGTCCCACCTCGAGTACTACGACCACCAGGAGGCTCCTCAGGTCTTTGCCCGCCTGGAGAAGATATTCGGGCGGGTGCAGGCCGTGCGGATGCCGGTGCAGGGCGAGGAAATCTATGAAGTGCTGCGGCGGCGTCTGTTCGAACGGATTGACGGAGAAGCAGCCAAGCAAGTGGTGGCCGCCTACATGCAAACCTACGAGCAGTACGAAAAAGAACTGCCTCCAGAAGTGCGCAGCGGCGAGTATGGGCGCAAGATGCTCAAAGCTTTTCCCTTTCACCCCGAACTGGTGAACGTTCTCTATGAGCGCTGGGGCACCCTGCAAACCTTCCAAAAGACCCGTGGGGTGCTGCGCCTCCTGGCCCGGCTGGTAGAAACCGAGTACCTAAGCCCTTCCGCCCGGCCCCTCATTGGCCTGGGAGAGGCGGCCTTGGGCGATGCCGACCTGCGGGCCACGGTGACAAGCGTGCTGGGCGAGGCCAACTGGGAGTCGGTGCTGGCCTCGGATATCATCCCTCCAGAAGGCAAAGCGTTCCTGCTCGACCGCGAGCTGGGCGGCGAATATGCGCGGTACCGTCTGGGCCAATCGCTGGCCACGGCAATTTTTATGTACTCCCACTCAGGTGGAGCCCAGCAGGGGGCCACCCGACCCCAGCTCAACCTGGCCCTGACCTACCCCGGCGGGATTACCCCGTTGCTGGTGGGGGATGCGCTCGACAACCTGAAGGGAAGGCTTTACTACCTCTATGCCAATGGAAGCTGGATTTTTAAAGCTCAGCCCAACCTGAACGCGGTGCTGGCCGATCGGATGGCCCAGGTCAAGGCCGAAGCGGTAGAGGATTTGCTGCGAAAAGAGGTCGAGAGGGTAGCCGGCAGCGGGCCCTTCAAGGTGTTGGTCTGGCCCCAGAGCCACCGGGAGGTACCCGATGGCCCCGGCCTCAAGCTCGTCCTGCTGGGCCCCGAGGCCCCTCACGATAATGAAGAAGACCTAAAACGCCTGTACCACGTTATCCAGGACAACCACGTCTCTGGGCCACGGATCTACAAGAACACCACGCTCTACCTGGCTATGGCCCGAGCCCCCTATCTGCGGGCCCAGGAGGCCGCCCGCAAGCTTCTGGCCCTGGAGGACATCCAGTCCGACCGGGGGCTGGTGCTCTCCGACGACCAGAAAGCCGACCTAACCCGCCTTTTGAAAGAGGCCCGCGAGGCCGTGCCGGTGCTGGTCAAGAGCAGCTATACGGGTATGCTCGAGCCCCAGGACGCCAAGGGGGCTTTCCGCTTCTTCGACCTGACCGCCTACGTCCGCACCCAGCCCACCCTTCAGGCCGCCGTGGCCGAGGTGCTGCGGGCCGAGGATCTGCTGCTCAGCAAACTTGACCCCAGCTACCTCGTCCAGGGCCCCTGGGGGCTTTGGCCCGCGGATGAACCCTACCTGAGCCTAAAAGACCTCAGAGAACATTTCCTGCGCCTGCCCCACCTGCCCTTTTTGGAGAAGGAGGAGGCCCTGAAAGAGGCCGTGGTGCAGGGGGTTCGCATCCATCTCTTTGAGCTTGGGGTAAGGCGGGATGGGGGGTTTGCCCAGGTCTGGGATGCGCAGAACCCCCCACGCCTGGAGGAGGTCTTCTTCGGCGAAGCTTATGTGCTGGCAAGGCCTGGGGTTTTGCCCAAACCCGAGGCTGACCAAACCAAAGAGACCTCGCCTTCTCGTGTTCCTCCGGTGGTGGACCCGGCTCCAACCCCCTCGCCCGCTCTCCGTCCCAAGGTAAAACAGGTGAGGGTTGTTCTGGACCCCATAGAGCTCAACCGGCTTCCTGCCCTGGTGGACCTGGCCAAAGCCCTCCAGGACGCTGGGGGCCAGGTGCGGCTGCGGGTGGAGGTTCGGGCAGAGAACCCCAGCGGCCTGAACGAAGCCCTTCTCGCCACCTCTGCACGGGAAATCCTGGACCAGCATGGGCTTCACTATGACTGGAAGGAGGAGTAGGCCGTGGATTGGCAGGCCCTTTTGGACCAGGTGGTGGAGGCCTCATTCTGGCCCGAGCCGGTGCGGGTGTTGCGAATTGAGCCTGTGGGTGGTCGCTTCCGCCTGGTGGCCCAGGGGCTACAAAGCCATAGGGCCTTTCACCTTCTCTTGGATGGGGAGAAGGTGGCCCAGCTTCTTGAGGGCCTCGAGGCCAAGGCACCACCCTTTGCCGGGGACGGGGAGCTCCTGGCTTTGGGGGTGGAAGCCCGGCGCATCCAGCTCGGCTACCTCTTTGATCCCTTTTTTGCCGTTTCGGCCAGCCGCATAGACCCCTTGCCCCATCAGCTCGAGGCCGTGTATGGGGTCCTCCTCAAAAAGCCCCGGGTGCGCTTCCTCCTGGCCGACGACCCTGGGGCGGGTAAAACCATCATGGCCGGGCTTCTCCTGAAGGAGCTTAAGTATCGTGGGGTGGTTTCCCGAACCCTCATCGTGGTGCCGGCCAACCTCACCGACCAGTGGCGCCGGGAGCTCAAGGAGAAGTTCGGGGAAACCTTTGAGGTGATGAACCGCGAGGGGGTGGAGGCCCTGTACGGGGAAAACCCCTGGCTCAGGCGCAACCAGGTCATCACCAGCCTGGATTTTGCCAAGCGAGAAGATAACCTCCGCCTTCTGGAACAGGCCCACTGGGACCTGGTGGTGGTGGACGAGGCCCACAAGCTTTCGGCCACCCGGTATGGCCTAGAGGTGAAGAAGTCCCAGCGTTATCGCCTGGGCGAGGTCCTTTCCCGCCGGAGCACCCACATGCTCTTCCTCACCGCTACCCCCCACCAGGGGGACGAGGAGAAGTTCCGGCTCCTTCTGGACCTTCTGGAACCCCAGCTTTTCGCCAACACGGCCCTTCTGCAGGAGGCTGCCCAAAGGGGGGAGAACCCCATCCTGCTCCGCCGCCTCAAGGAGGACATGACCGATTTTGAGGGCAAGCCCCTTTTCCCGCCCCGCTACGTGCACACTTTGGCCTTCCGGCTCTCCCCCAGCGAGGAGATGCTCTATCAGGAGGTGAGCGATTACGTGGCGCGCCACTTCCGGCGGGCTTGGGACCAGGGGCGGCGCAACGTGGGCCTGGCCATGGCGGTATTACAGCGGCGGCTGGCCAGCAGCACTTACGCCATTGCCCAAAGTCTGGAGAACCGCCGGAAGCGGCTGGCTGCTTTGCGGGAGCAGGTGCTTAGGTTGCAGGAAGGCTCCCAGGCCGAACTGAGCGAGGAGGACCTGGAGGAGCTGCCTGAGGCGGAGCGCTGGAAGCTAGAGGATGAGCTGGCCGAGCGCCTTACCCTGGCCCGGAACCTGCCTGAGCTGGAGGAGGAACTGGCCCAGCTCGAGGCCCTGGCCAAGAAAGCCCGTACCCTGGCCCGGTTGGAGGACGACCGTAAGTTGCAAAAGCTTCTAGAGGTGTTGGGTAGCCTCCAGGGGGAAAAGCTCCTCGTTTTCACCGAACACAAGGCCACGCTGGAGTTTTTGGTGGGGGTCTTGAGGAAGCGGGGTTACGCCGTGACCTCCATGGACGGCTCCATGAGCCTGGAGGAGCGGGTCCAGCGGGAGCGGGAGTTCCGCCATGGGGCCCAGGTGATGGTGGCTACCGAGGCTGCGGGCGAGGGCATCAACCTCCAGTTTTGTGCGGTGATGGTCAACTACGACCTGCCCTGGAACCCCACCCGCTTGGAGCAACGCATGGGCCGGGTGCACCGCTATGGCCAGCGCTACGATGTGCACGTCTACAACCTGGTGGCGGAGAACACCCGCGAGGGCAAGGTACTCCAGGTGGTGCTGGACAAGCTGGAGACCATGCGGGCCCAGATGGGTTCAGACCGGGTCTACGACGTGGTGGGGGAACTTCTGGCGGACGTGAACCTGGAGGACCTGATTCTAGCCCACCTGGCCGGCCGCAAAACCCTGGAGGAGATCCGGGCCATGGTGGAGGCCCGGCTTTCCCCCGAGCGGCTGGAGTTCATCCGTAGGATTACCTTGGAGGCCCTGGCCAAGCGGGAGCTGGACCTTTCCCGCCTTCGCCAGGAAAAAGCCCGTTCTGAGGAGCATCGTCTGCAGCCCGAGTACATCCAGCGTTTCTTTGTTCGGGCCCTAGACCGCCTGGGAGGGAGTGTCCAGCGGCGGAGCGATGGCTTATTCCGGGTGAGCGTACCCTACGGGCTTTTGCGCAAGCAGCCTGGGGTATTGGTCCGGGAGTACCCCCGGGTTACCTTTGACCCCAGGGCCCGCCTCGAGGCCGAACTCATCGCCCCAGGCCATCCCCTCTTTGACCAGGTGCTGGAGGAAGTCCTGGCCCAGTCGGCCCCTGTTTTACGCCAGGGGGCCGCTTTCCTCTATGACGGTGAGCGGGATGGGGTGCTGGGCTACTTAGAGCTGGCGGTGGTGGATGGACTGGGCCAGACGGTGGCCCGGCGCCTCTTCGCTCTCCTCATGGATATGGAAGGGGTCTGGCAGGTGCCTCCGGAGCTTTTGGTGGATGCCGAGCCCACCATACCTCCCCAAAATCCTCTGCCTTCCCCCAGGGAGGTAGAAGGGAGGCTTCTTGAATGGGCCTACCAGCATCTTGTGGACGATTTTTTCCAGAGTGTGCTGGCCGAGCGGGAGCAGGAGGTGGAGATCCGGCGCAAGTATGCCCAAAAGAGCCTACAGTTTCTCATCGCTGAATCCGCCAAAAAGCTCACGGAGTACAAGCTGAAAGGGGGTGAGGCCATGCGCCTTGCCATTCAGCAGGAGGAGCGCCGCCTGAGGGAGCTGGAGGAGCGGCAAAGAGCCCTGGAAGAAGAGCTGAAAAAAGCCCGGTCCCTGAACCCCGAACCTGCTCAGGTGGCGGCCCTGGCCTACCTGTATCCCCGTTCTCTGGGTTTGCCCGATGAAGAAGACCCCGAAGTGCGCCGGCGGGTGGAGGAAGCGGCTATGCAGGTGGCCATGGCCTACGAACGTATGGAGGGGCGGGACCCGGTGGATGTGAGCCGGGAGAACCTGGGCTATGACCTCCGGTCTGGAGGGCGCTTTATAGAGGTCAAAGGCCGGGCTGGGGTGGGGCCCGTGGTGCTTACCCCCAACGAGTGGATTGCTGCCCGGCGGCTTGGGGACCGGTACTGGCTTTACATCGTGACGGGGGCCCTCACTAACCCGCGCCTCCATCTGATTCAAGACCCGGCGGCCAGGCTCACGCCGGGGGAGGAAGTACAGGTGGTGCGGTATGTGGTAGACCCAGAGGAGTGGCAGCGCCATGCGGAGGTTGTGGAGTAAGCCACTTAAATAGTAGGGGGAAACAAAAACCATGAACCCTAAACGCCGCCTAATAGAACACCGCTTACCCCTCAAAGAAATCTCCGAGGCCTCGGCCCGCGAGAAGTCCATCCGCCACGGCCATATCTCCACCCTGCACATCTGGTGGGCCAGGCGCCCCCTGGCCGCCAGTCGGGCTGCGGTGTTTGCCACCCTGGTGCCCGACACCGACGCCAACTACGAGCTGGTCAAGAAAATCGTCCCCTGGGAAGCGGTTAAAGACGGCAACAACCCGGACATTCTGGAAGCCCGTCGTAGAGTTCTGGAGGCGAATGGCGGTCAGCCTCCCAGAGTGCTGGACCCCTTTGCCGGGGGTGGGGCTATTCCCCTCGAGGCCCTACGCCTGGGTTGCGAGACCTACGCCCTGGACCTGAACCCCGTGGCCTACCTGATTTTGAAGGCCACCCTCGAGTACCCCCAGAAGTACGGCCAGCCGGGTAGCCGTCCGGTGCCCGAGTACATCCGGGCCAAGGATGCCAAGGAGAACAAGGGCCGCCAGGCGCTTGATTTTGGTGTAGGGGAGTGGGCGAGCAGCTACCAGCAGAACCCCCTGGCCACCGAGGTGCGCTACTGGGGCGAGTGGGTGCTGGAGCGGGCCAGGGCCGAGCTCGCCGAGTTTTACCCCCAAGACCCTGACGGCAAGACCCCCGTGGCCTACCTCTGGGCCCGCACCGTCACCTGCACCAACCCTGCCTGCCGCGCCGAGGTGCCCCTGGTGCGCCAGTGGTGGCTGGCTAAAAAGGACAAAAAGCGCATTGCCCTGAAGCCCCTGGTGGACGAACGTGCCAGGGCCATCTCCTTTGCGGTGGTAGAGGTAGGCAAGGGCGAGGACTGGCCCGAGAAGGGCACCATTGAGCGGGGGAATGCCACGTGTTTGGTTTGTGGTTCGGCAATTCCTTCATCCGAGACCCAAGTTCAAGCTAAAGAAAGAAGGTGGAAAGAGCGACTTTTGGCAGTCATTCTGGGTAGCCAGGATGAAAACGGTAAGACTTACCGACCAGCTACATCAGATGATGAGGCTTTTTTTGAAAAAGCCAGGTTGAAGCTGGATGAGCTCAAGCATGGGGAGAATCTATTTGGCGAGCTTCCTTTGATTCCCGATGAGCCCATTCCTTACGAGCCTCGAGCTTTCACACCTTGTATCTATGGTTTTGAGCAATGGGGCCAGCTCTTCAACCCCCGCCAGGCCCTGGCCCTGGTCACCTTCGCCAAGTGGGTGCGCGAGGCCCACGCCGAGATGTTGCGCCGGGGGATGGAGGAGGAGTGGGCTCGAGGGGTGGCGACGTATTTGGCACTAACAGTTGATAAAATCGCAGACTACAACTCAACTCTTTGTCGTTGGGCAAACCATGGCGAATACATTGGTAATACTTTCACACGCCAGGCACTCCCCATGGTATGGGATTACGCCGAAACCGTTCCGATAGCTGATACATCTGGTAATTGGGAAGGTGCGTTGGACTGGAACATCAGGGTTGTTGAGCAATGTTCGCTAACTGCTCACCAAGGCAGCATTGTCTACCGTGCTACCGCCACCCAGCTTCCCTTCCCAGACGGCTTCTTTGACGCCATCATCACCGACCCGCCCTACTACGACGCCGTACCGTATGCCGACCTTTCGGATTTCTTCTACGTCTGGCTCAAGCGCACGGTGGGCCACCTCTACCCCGAGCACTTCCGCACCCCCCTTACCCCCAAAAGCCAGGAGGCGGTGCAGAACCCGGTGCGCCACGGGGGCGACAACCAGAAGGCCAAGCAGTTTTTTGAGGACATGATGCGCCAGGCCTTCCAGGAGATGCACCGGGTGCTCAAGCCTGAGGGCGAGGCCACCATCGTATTTGCCCACAAGAGCACCGAGGCCTGGGAGACCCTCATCAGCGCCCTCATCCAGGCGGGGTTCCGGGTGGAGGCTTCGTGGCCGCTCCATACCGAGATGCAAACCCGCCTGCGGGCTCGGGAATCGGCGGCCCTGGCCTCTTCCACCTTCCTCAACTGCACCAAGCGCACGGCCCAGGGAGGGGGGGCTTCGGTGGGCTTTTTTACCAACGTGCGCCGCGAGATGCAGGAGGCCATCCGTCCGCAGCTTTTGGAGTTCTGGGAGGCCGGCATTCGTGGGGCCGACTTCTTCATGTCCGCCATTGGGCCGGGACTGGAGGCCTACAGCCGCTACGACGTGGTCAAGCGGGCCGATGGGCGCCAGGTGGGGGTAGGGGAGTTCCTGGACGAGGTACGCCGCATTGTGCTGGAGTTCGCCCTGGAGCAGGTTTTGGGCGCAAAGGCCATGGGTGGGGTGGACGGGCCCACCCAGTTTGCCCTCCTGGCCCTCTGGGCCTACGGCACCGAGCTCCCCTCCGACGAGGCCCGCAAGCTGGCCCAGAGCGTGGGGGTGGAGCTTGCCGAGCTGGGTAGTCTGGTGCAGCAGAAGGGGGAGAAGACCCAAGTGCGCCTTTCCGCTGAGCGGGCCAAGGACAAGCGCCTGGGTCAGGCAGACGAACAGGGCCGGGTGTTCATGATAGATGCCCTCCACCGCACCCTCCTCCTTCGCCGCGAGGGCAAGCAGGCCATTGCCGACTATTTGGGGAAGGTGGGCTACCTGGAAAACGAAGTCTTCTGGCAGGTGGCCCAGGCCCTGGCAGAGGTTCTGGAGGGTACGGAGGAAGGCCGGGGCCTCAAGGAGCTTCTGGCGGTGCGCCAGGGGCTGCCCAGGGCTGCCGCCTCGAGGCTGTTCTAGCCGGGAATCTGAAGGCTCTTTGCCGAGCGGCCCATCTCCTGCAGAAGCCTGAGCATGTACACCACCGCCGCAGCATCCCAGGCCTGCGGCCGGCAGGCCGCCGGGTAGGGCACGGGGGGCTCGCCTGCCTGCCGCGAATACCCCCCCACCAGCTCCGGCAGGCGGGCATCGGGCTGGCTCAGGGCCAGTTGGAAAAGGCCCTCCATGAGCCCCAGGGCCTCCTCGTAAAAGCCGTAGCGCACCAGCCCCCCGATAAGAAGGGCATTGTCATGCGGCCAGACCGAGCCGTTGTGGTAGGAAAGCGGGTTGTAGCGCACCTCGCTGGCCCCCAAGGTGCGCACCCCCCAGCCGCTGTAGAGCTCGGGCGAGAGAAGGGTCTGCACCAAAATTGGCGCCACCTCCCCGGGCACTATCCCGCTCCAAAGCAGGTGGCCCGGGTTCGAGGTGAGGATGGCCATGGGCTGCTTGGCCCCGTCCAGCCCGGCGGCGTAGGTTCTGCGCTCGGGCAGCCAAAAGCTCTGGTGGAAGGCCTCGCGAAGGGCCGCGGCCCGCTCCTCCCAGGGCCTGGCCTGCTCCGGCTGGCCTAAAGCGCGGTATAGTTCGGCAGCATCCAGGTAAGCGCGGTAGGCGTAGCCCTGCACCTCGCAGACCGCAATGGCCCCCTCGGCCAGCGAGCCGTCCCGGTGGCTTTGGGAGTCGAAGGAATCCTTCCAGGACTGCACCCGGTGCCCCTTGTAGGGGTTGGGGGCGTACTCCAGGAAGCCATCTTGGTCGGGGTCGGCGTACTCCACCATCCATCTGAGGGCGGCTTCCCAGTGGGGCTTCAGGCGCTGCACCAGCTCCAGGTCGCTCGAGTCCTTCCAGTAGCGGTGCAGCAAGATAACGAAAAGCGGGGTGGCATCCACGGTGCCGTAGTAGCGGGCGAAGGGCACCTTACCCGTGCGCGAAAGCTCGCCCAGACGCGCCTCATGGAGGATTTTGCCCGGGGTCTCGTCCAAAAAGGGGTCCACCACCCGGCCCTGATGCCTGGCCAGAAAGGCCAGCACCCCCTGCGCAACCTCGGGGGCCCAGGGCTGCACCATGTAGGCCGTGAGCAGGGCATCGCGGCCAAAGGGGGAAACATACCAGGGTATGCCCGCTGCCGGGTAAAGCCCCTCGGGCAGCGAGAGCAGCAGGGCCCGAAGGTCGGCAATGGCCTGCTCCAGAACCCGCTGGCCCGGCCCCTCTACCCGCAAAGGAAAGCGGGCCCGCCAGTCCTCGTAGCTGGGCAGGGGCGGGGTATGGGGCTCGAAGGGGCTCTCGAGGCGAGCCTGAACCACCAGGTGGGCCTGCTCCTTGGGGGCCAGCCCGATGCACCAGCGGTAGCTGGGCGAGGCCGCGGAAGGCTGGGGGTCGAAGCGAAGGTGGATGGCCAGCTCTAAGCCGTCCTGGGCGGTATACCTGAGCCCTTCCACGCTCCGCTCCATCCTGGGCCCGCCCTTGACCTCAAAAAGGTCGGCAAAGTCGGCCCCGACCTCGAGGCTGAGCTCCACCCGCTGGGCCGAAAGGGAGGTGTTCTCCAGCCAAAGCTGGTCTTGGAATCCTCCTCGAACCATGACCAGCTCCCGCCGCAGCCCCACCACCTGGTCGGGGCCCGCCCAAAGCCCCCAGTGCTGCACCAGCCGGTCGGGCCTGGGGCTTTGCGAAAGCAACAGGCGGAAGCCGGGAAAACCCCAGGCATAGCGCGAGAGGTAGCGGGTGTCGTGCCGGTAGAAGCCCTGTTCCTCGCCTTCTACCTGGCCCTGGTCGGAAAAAACCGCGTAGGTATCGTCTTCCTTTAGGGGTAGCATGCAAAACCTCAGATAGAAGCTGTGGTGGTTGGTTCATCAACCCTTTATCCCGGCGGTGGACACCCCCTCCACGAAGTAGCGCTGGAAAACCACGAACAAAACGATGATGGGTATCATCGAAAGGAAAGCGCTCGCCAGCATCAACCCCCAGTCGCCTGCCACCCCGTAGGCGCTGCGAAAGAAGGAGAGGCCCAGGGGCAGGGTGTAGCTGGCCTGCTGCCCCGAAAGCACCACGGCGGCCTTGAAGAACTCGTTCCACATGCCCTGAAAGGTGAGGATGGTGAGCGCCCCTAGGGCCGGGGCGGCCAGGGGCAGGATGATGCGGAAAAAGGTGGTGGCCGGGCTGGCCCCGTCTATCAGGGCGGCCTCCTCAATCTCGCGGGGGATGGACTCGAAGAACTGCTTCATGATAAACACCGCCCCGGCCCCCACCGCGCTCCACACAACCATCCCCCAAAGGCTACCCAAAAGGTTCAGGTCGCGCAGCACCAGGTAATTGGAGATGAAGGTGGCCTGGCTGGGCACGGTCATGGTGAAAACGATGAAGGCGAACAGGTACTGCTTGCCCGGCAGGCGCATGCGGGCCAGGGCGTACCCCCCCAGCGAGGCGAAGAGCAGGGTGGTGAGGACCACGGCCAGGCAGACGAAAAAGGTGTTCAGCGTCCAGCGGAGGAAGAAGCTCTCGCCCGTGTTGGGGTCCCTGGCCTCGTTGAAGACCCGCACGTAGTTGCGGAACACGTAGCCCAGCAGGCCAGGGGTCACGCTGTCCCAGCTCGCCACCCGGCCCCGGCGCTCGAGGCGGTTGGGGTCGAGGGCGGCGGCGTGGTACTGCTGCCCCCTAGGGGCCTCGACATCCAGGGGCAGCCTGGGCACCACCGGCAGGCCTTCGGCCCCCTCGGGCCTGGGGTAGCGGATGGTAAAGCCGTAGGTCACGAGCTGGCCAGGCTGGCCCTCGAGAACAAAGGGCCTGCGCTCCAGCTCCTCCACCTGCGACACCTGGGCATAGCGCGCCGCCTGTACCTCCTCGAAGATGGCCCCCAGCCCAGCCCCTGCCCGTCTTACGGGCACGGTCACCAGGGGCTTTTCAGGGGTCTGGCCTTCGGGCACGAAGTAGGTGACCCAGAAGGGCACCTCGGCCCCCGGGGCGAACCCGCCCGTCCAGGGGTTGCCGGCCCCAAGCTGGCCCAGCCGCCAGGCCGCCACCCAGTTCTTGGGCTGGGTCTGGGCGAAGCTGTAGCGAAAGGGCCACTCCAGCGGGTTGTCCTTCAGGCTGCCCAGGAAGGCCACGTAGAAGGGCCCCACGAAGAACACCGCCAGGGCCAGCATAATACCGTACACCCAGCCGACGCGGGCCCAGCGCTGGCGGGCCAGGTGGCGCTCATCGAGCTTTCCAGCCATAGAACACCTCAGTGGGCCTTCTCCGAAATGCCCAAGGCCCGCTGCAAAAGCACGATGGCGAAGGTCAGCCCGGCCAGGACCAGGGCTGCCGCCGAGGCCAGCCCTACCTTGCCCTCCCCGCTAAAGACGTTGTTGTAGACGTAGTAGGCCAGGACGATGATCGAGTCCAGAGGGGCCGCATCTCCCATCAGCGCCACCTGGTCGAACATCTGCAGGGTGCCTATAAGCGAGAGGGTGACCACCAAGAAGGTGACCGGGCGCAGCATGGGCACCGTCACATGGAGAAACTGCTGCCAGGGGGTGGCCCCGTCGATGGAGGCCGCCTCGTAGAGGCTCCTGGGGATGTCCTGCAGGCCTGCTAGAAAGATGAGCATCAGGGTGGGGATGGTGGTGAAGGTGTTGAGGATGATGATGCTCCAAAGCGGGATGGGCACCCCCAAAAAGCGGTCGGGGTTGGTGAGCCAGGTGAACTCGGGAGGACGGGCCTCGAGGGGCCGCACCACCCCCAGGGCCGAAAGCCCCCAGGTGAAGGCCAGGGCCAACACCAGCGAAAGGGCTGCCAGCGCGGGGTCGGTGAGGGGGACCGCCACCCCTCGCCGCCGCTCCAGGCCCACCTGTAGGAGCTGGGCCAGCGCGAAAATTCCCAAAAAGGTGAGCCAGACCGGGGCGGTGGCGCTGACATACCCCAGGAAGGTGTTGAGAAACCCGGTCTTCTGGAAAAACCAGATGGCGATCACCGTCACCGCCGCCGAGGAGAGCACGCTGGGCAGGTAGTAGACCGTGCGGAAGAAGATGATGCCCCGCAGGCGCTGGTTGAGCACCGCGGCCAGGGCCAGCGCGAGGCTGGTCTGCAGCGTGGTCACGATGAACATGAAGCTGAGGGAGTGGCTAAGGGCGGTCAGAAAGCGAGGCTCGCGCAGCAGCTCGGCAAAGTTGGCCAGCCCCACGAAGCGGACCTCCTGGCCCAGAAGGGTGGCATCGGTAAAGCTGAAGCCCACCGTGCGCACAAAGGCGAAAACGAAAAAGATGCCCAGGTGGATGAGAAAGGGGGCCAGGAACAGAAGGGCGTAGAAAGCCTCCAAGCGCTCTGAGCGACGCATACTTTAGACTCCAAGAGTGGGTGGGGCTCGAGGCCCCACCCACCCCTTAGCGCTCAATGCGGTTCAGCTCGGCCTGGGCATCGGCTATAGCCTGGTCCACCGTCTTCCGGCCAGTAATCACCGCCTGCAAGGCCTCGTTGATGGGCCGCATCCAGTTGCCCCCATCAAGGGCACCGAACTTGAAGGGCAGCACCGCCCCGCCCACGCTGGTGGAACCCTGGAAGACCACCCGGTTGAGCTCGTTCTCCCTGCCCGGGCGCTGGAGGACGGGGCTGTTGGCCAGGGCGCTGCGGCTTGGGAGGGCCAGGCCACGGGAAAGAATCCAGTTCTGGGCCTCCACGCTGGTGAGCTGGCGCAGCACCTTGGCTGCGGCCTCCTTGTTGCGCGAAGCGGCGTTCATGCTCCAGGAGACGGTGAAGATGAAGTTCCCGCGCTGCCGGGTGACTGGGTCAAGGGGAATGAAAGTGGTGCCGTAGCGCAGGTTGGGGGCCTTGTCGCGCAGGAAAGCCCCAATCCAGGCCCCCTCGATGGCCACCGCGGCCTTCTCGGCCCCAAAGCAGCCACCCGTCCAGCCCTCCCCCAGGTCCTGGGCCAGCCTGCCCGCCCCGTCCCGCACCAGGCTGGTGTACCACTCGAAGGCCCGGCGGAAGTTGGCGTCCAGCACGGTGCGACCCTGGGCGTTGAAGGGCCGCCAGCCGGTGGCGTGGGCGAAGGCTCCGAATCGGGCATGGTCGGCCACCACGCAAAGCCCCACCACATCCTTCAAAGCGGCCTGCACCCTTCTGAGCTTGTCCTTGAAGGTGTCCCAGGTATCGGTCTGGTTGGGGTAGGGCACCTTGGCCTCATCGAAGAGGTCCCTGTTGAACTGCACCGCCAGGGTGTTGAAATCCTTGGGCAGCCCGTACACGTTGCCCCTGAGGGTGAAAGCGTTTAGAAGATTGCGGTTGAACACCGCCAGTTCCTGCGGGGTGAAGTAGCGGTTCAGGGGCTCTACCCGCCCCGAGGCGAAAAGGGGCTCCGACCAGAAGATGTCCACGTAGAAGAGGTCGGCTGCAGTACCCGCCGAGATGGCGTTGAGGAGGGCAGCCCGGTAGTCGCCCTCAATGCCCTGGTACTCGGCTCGGATTCCCTCCCGCTCCAGCGCAGGGTTCACGATCTCCCGCACCAGGCTGCTCATGATGGCGGTGTCGTTGCCGCCAAAGCCCTGCAGCCGCACCACAGTTTGCGCTGAGGCCATCCCCAGCGCCGCCAGAAAGACCAAAACCATCCAGTGCTTCATGTTCTTTCCTCCTCTCCTCGGCCAACGAAGACGCGCAAACTACGCCGTCTCCACCTCCTTCAAGCGGGTAGTCCCCCGCACCACCAGCCGCACCGGCACCCGCACCCCCCGGGGCTCGGCCCCCCCCAGGGCTTCGCGGAGCAAGCCGGCGGCGATCCGGGCAATCTGGGCGATGTCCTGGCGGATGGTGGTGAGGCCCTCGCCCACCTCGGGCAGATCGTCGTAGCCCACCAGCGAAACGTCCTGCGGAACGCGCAGGCCCAGGTCCTCCAGAGCGGCCCTGGCCCCCACCGCCATCTCGTCGGAGGCTGCGAACAAAGCGGAAAAGCGCAACCCCCCCTCCCAGGCCCTGCGCAGCACGCGGTAGGCCGTAAGGGTGGAGAAGTCGCCGTCCAGCACCAGCTCAGGCCGGTAGGCCACACCGTAGGCCTCCAAAGCCCGGCGGTAGCCGCGCAGCCGCTCGCGCCCAGCCTGGTGGTGGGGCTGGCCGGTGAGGTGGGCAATCTCGCGGTGGCCCAGCTCGAGCAGGTGGCGGGTTGCCGCATAGCCCCCTGCCTCGTCGTCCGGGGCCACCCAGAAACTCCCTGGGTAGACCCCCACCAGCACATGGGGGACCCCCGCCTGGGCCAGGGCCTCCAGGCGGGGGTCGTGGTCGTGGGCCCCCAGGAGAATATAGCCCCGCGCAGCCCGCAGGGGCAGGCCTGCCGGGTCGGTGGGGGTCTCCTCCAGACGCAGCCCCTCCTGCCACAAGGCCTCGGAGAGGTGCTCGAAAAGCAGCACGAAGTAGGGGATGTAGCGGCGTACCCCAGGGGCCAGCAGGATGCCCACCACCTCGCCCTTGCCAGCGAGCTCGCGGGCCGCTTGCATGGGAACGTACCCGAGGCGCTTCACCACCTCGAGCACCCGCTCCCGGGTTCTGGGATGCACCCCAGGCCGCTGGTTCAACACCCGGCTCACGGTGCCGGTGGAGACCCCGGCCAGGCGGGCCACGTCCTGTATGGTGGGGGTGCGGTTGGGCTCCATGGTTTGTAAACGCTTACGGTTTTTCTTTAAAGTATATCCAGCTCACGCAAAAAATCAAGGCCCTGAGCATGACCAAAGATTTTGTAATCGCTTACAAATTGCCGGCCCATTTGCACCGCCCTCCAAAGACCTCCCCTGCTAGAATGGGCCTGCCATGAAAGGACTCATCCTCGCGGCCGGGCGGGGCACCCGCCTGCGCCCCCTGACCCACACCCGCCCCAAGCCGGTCATCCGGCTGGCCGGCAAGCCCATCATCCGCTACGCGGTGGAGAACCTACTCCAGGCCGGCATCCGCGAGATTGGGGTGGTGGTCTCACCCGACACCCAGGAGGACATTCGCCAGGCCCTCCGAAACTGCCTGCCCGCCGACATCACCTACATCGTGCAGGAGCAGGCCCTGGGAATTGCCCATGCCGTGGGGGTGGCGCGGGAGTGGCTGGAGGGGAGCCCCTTTGTGCTCTACCTGGGCGACAACCTGTTCCAAAAGGGGGTGCAGCCCTTCGTGGAGGCCTTTAGGCCCGGGGTGGGGGCGGTGATCGCCCTGGTGCGGGTGCCTGACCCCCGGCAGTTCGGGGTGGCGGTCCTGGAGCAGGGCCGGATTACGAAGCTCCTGGAGAAGCCCAAGGACCCCCCCTCCGACCTGGCGGTGGCCGGGGTGTACGTCTTTAGCCCAAGCATTTTGGAGATTATCGCCAACCTGAAGCCCAGCGCCCGGGGCGAGTACGAGATTACCGATGCCATCCAGGCCCTGATGGACCAGGGCCATACCGTGCTGGGTCAGGAAATCGCCGGCTGGTGGAAGGACACCGGCCGCCCCGACGACCTGCTGGACGCCAACCGGCTCCTGCTGGTGGAGCAAAAAAGCCCCACGCCGGTGGTGGAGGGGCAGGTAGAGGACAGCAAGATCACCGGGCGGGTGGTGGTCGAGAAGGGGGCCACGGTGCGCAACAGCACCGTGCTGGGCCCGGTGCACATCGCCTCCGGGGCTCTGATTGAGGGGGCCTACATCGGACCTTTCACCTCGATTGGGCCCAACGCCAGGGTGCGCCAGGCCGAGGTGGAGTTCTCCATTCTGGAGGAAGGCGCGGTGGTGGAAGACGTGCCTTTGCGGCTGCACGAGTGCATCCTGGGGGTGGGAGCCCGGGTCACCCGCCGAAGCGGCCTGCCCAAGGCCCACAAGCTGGTGCTGGGGGACCTGAGCAGCCTCGAGCTAGCCTAGCCCAGAAGGGCCTCCACCGCTTGCCGGGAAGGCGGGCTGCCCCGGGCGCAGTGCAGCGCCGCTGCGGCGTTGGCAAAGCGGAGGGCCACCGAAGCGGCTTGCCCCTCGGCCAGGGCCAGGGCAAAGGCCCCGTGGAAGACATCCCCGGCCCCGGTGGTATCCTGCACCTCCAGTCTGTGGGCCGGCAGATGCCCCCCTTCGTAGACCACCCCCCGGGCCCCCAGGGTCACCGCGGCGAAGACCCCTTGCTTCGCCAGCCTGTCCAGAAGCAGCTCTATCCCACCGTGCTCGAGGGCCAGCTCCTCCGAGGCCACCACGTGGGAGGCCACCGTCACCAGCGACCAGTCCGGCGCGCGGTTGCGGTCCAGGTCCAGCACCACCGGAAGGCCCCGCGCCCGCGCCAGCGCGCCCACCGCCTGGCCTGCCTCGGGCCAGCGCCCATCTAGCAAGACCGCCCCCACCCCCTCGAGGAGCCTGACGGGGTCCAGCTCGAGCCCTGTCGGCAGGGGAGGGCGGTAGGGGAAGATGTAGCGCTCCCCCACCGGGGTCACCAGTACCGCCGAGACCGGGGTGGCATCCCCGAGCTGGAGGTGGACCTCTACCCCCTCGGCCTCGAGCATGGCCCGAAGCCGGGCCCCCGCTGGGTCCTTCCCCCAGCGGGAAAGCAGCCGGGCCGAACCCCCCAGCCGGGCCACCGCCTGCGCCGCCACCGCCGCCGGCCCCCCCAGGGTCTCACGGTAGGCCCGCACCCCGGTGCGGCTTTTCGTGGGGGGAAAAGCCTCCACATAGTAGCGCTGGTCCAGATTGGCCCAGCCCACGGCCAGCACCCTCATGCCAGCCCCTCCTCAGGGCGGGCAGGCAGCACCTCCAGCCCGAGCCAGGCGCACATCTCCAGAAGCGCGCCCTCGTGCGCCCCCATCCCCGCCACCAGGTGGTGGGGCAGGCGGTGGTTGAGCCAGCTCGCCAGGAACTGCTGGGGGGTGAGGGGCTGGGCGGCCCAGGTGGGGCGGGTGAGGTAGCCGGAGACCCCCTCGTAGCCCCGCTCGCCGCTCAGGTGCCCGCCGTAGACCACAGCCCTGCGGCCCGGCAGGAGGCGCAGGCCGCTGACGGGCCCTGCCCGGAGGGCCATATCCCGCACCGCCGGCAGCCCGCGGTTGAAGTGGGGAACGAGCCGGGTGGGGCCGCCGGCCCAGGCCCGGGAGGCCTCCCCCCCGTGCCAGAGCAGAAGCCCCTTATGGGAGAGGTGGACGAGGTCGAGCAGCAAGGCCGGCCGGCCCGAGACGGCCCGCAGGGCCAGCATCGAGGCCAGCCCCATCACATCCCCCTCGGGGGCCAGCGCATACCCTGCATCGGCCAGCCGGGCCAAGGCGGCCTGGGGCATCACCCCAAGCCGCCCCGGAATCTCCGGCCAGTCCCTGAGGGCCACCCCGTCGTAACCCCGGGCCAGGCGGGCCAGGGCCAGCTCGAGCCTGACGCTCTCCCAAAGGGCCTCTTCGGAGCACTCCGCAAGCTCATCCAGGGCCTGCAGGCGCTCTTTTACCTCGGCCTCGCGCACCTCACCGAGGGCTGCCCAAAGCTCGTCCAGGCCGGCCTGCTCCACCACCAGCCCGGTCTCGGGCAGGGCCTCAAAGGCGAAAAACCCCGGCGCCGCGCCCCCCAGCCAGAGCACCCGCCCCTCCCGCAGGACCCTGGCCCCCCGCAGCGCTGCGAGGGTAAGCCTGAAGCGCGACTGGAACCAGTCATCCTCCACCCAGCCGTAGAACCACTTGACCGGCCCCCTTGCCAGCGAGAGCCCCAGGTTGAGGCCGCACAGGGCGTTCTGCGGCAGGGGCCCTCCCTCCCAGGCCTCGGGAAGGGCCCAAAGGCCCAGCGGCAGAGGCAGCCGCAAAAGCGGCAGGAACTCCTCCCCCGTGGTGAAGGTCACGCACTGGAGCAGCAGGAAGTCCAGCCGCGCTGCCATGGCCGCCTGCGCAGCCGCCTCGGCCTGGGCCGCCTCCGCCACCGGCTCGGCCACGTAGGCCAGCTCAAAGCCCAGCTCCTCCCCGAGGGCCGCGAGGGCCCTTCGGGTGGTCTTTTCCAGACCGAGCCTGGAGCCCCGGAAAAGGGGCCGCACGAGGGGGACCAGGCCGATGCGGAGCATGCCGTAAGCTAGCCCTTCACCCCTCCTTGGGTCAACCCCCCCACCACCCGCTCCTGGAAGAGCGCGATCACCACCGCCACCGGCACCAACGCAATCACCAGCGCCGCCGAGATAAGGGGCCAGGGGAAGGTGTACTCCCCCTGCAGGAACTGAATCCCCACCGGCAGGGTGCGCATGGCCTGGGAAGGCATCAGGGTCAGGGCCAGCAGAAACTCGTCCCAGCTATTCACAAAAGCCAGAATGCCGGCGGTGAAGACCCCGGGAGCGGAAAGCGGCACCACCACCCGCCACAAGGCCCCCAGCCGGGTGCAGCCGTCCACCATGGCCGCGGCCTCGAGGTCCTTGGGGATTCCCTGGAAAAAGCTCACCAGCACCAAGGTGGCCACCGGAATCGAGAGCGCAGCATGGGGCAGGATGAGGGCGATGTAGGTGTTTCTCAACCCTAAGGCCAGCACCATCTCGAACAGGGGCAGCAGAAGGGTCACCGTGGGAAACATCGAGACCCCCACCAGCAGCGAAAAGATGAGGGTCTTGTAGGGGATGCGCAGCCGGGCCAGGGCGTAGGCCGCCAGGGCCGAGACGAAGACGCAGAGCACCGTGGCCCCTGTTGCCACTACCAGGCTGTTGAGAAAGTAGCGCCCGATGGGGGCTCCGGTTAGGGCCTGCACGTAGTTCTGCAGGGTAAAGCGCTCGGGCCACCAGGTGATGGGGATACGGGTGAGCTCGGCCTCGGTCTTGAAGGAGGTGAGAAGAATCCAAACCGCGGGGAAAAACCCGTTCACCACCACCGCGGCCGCGGCCAGCCAGAGCCAGATGCGCTGGCGGAACCCCCTACTCATCTACCCCCCGGATGTAGCGCAGATAGACCAGCGTCACCCCCAGGCTGAGGAGAAACATCAGCACCGCCAGGGCCGAGCCGTAGCCGAAGTTGAGGTTTTCTATGCTGGTGGTGCGCACGTACATGGCCAGCGTCTCGAAAGCGCTCCCCCCGTTTTGCATGGCATAGGGGATGTCGAAGGTCTGGAAAGCGGTAATGGTGCGAAAGATGGCCGCCACCAAAAGGGCCGGTAACAAAAGCGGCAGGGTAATGCGCCAGAAGCTCTGCCAGCGGCTGGCCCCGTCCACCGCAGCCGCCTCGTAGAGTTCTTTGGGAATCACCTGCAGACCGGCCAGCAGGATCAGGGCCACGAACGAGCTGGTCTTCCAGATGATGGTGAGGCAGATGGCCCAGAACAGAAGCTCGGGGGTGGTCACCCAAAAGAGCCGTTCGCCCCCCAGGCGCACCAGCACATCGTTGACCACCCCATACTGGCTGTCGAAGAACCAGCGGAAGATGAGCCCAGCGAAGACCAAAGGCAGCGCCCAGGGAAGCAAAAGCCCAAGCCGCACCGGCCACCTCACCCGGAAGGGCAGGTTGGCCAGCAGCGCGAGCAGCAGCCCCACCACCAAAGCCCCCGGCACCGTGACCAGCACAATCAGCAGGGTGTTCCACAAGGCCGTCCAAAATCGCTCGTCGGCCCAGGCCTGGGCAAAGTTGCCGAGCCCCACGAAAACCGGCTGCACACCGGTCTCGTCGGTCAGGCGGCGGCGGAACAGGCTGTTATAGAAGAGCCGGGCTACCGGGTACAGGGCCACCAGCCCCAAAAGCAGGGCCGCCGGTGCAAGCAGCCAGAAGGCCAGGGCGCGCTCGCTCAGGTCGCCTAAGCTGCGGCGGGGACGGGGCTCTGGCCGGGTCATGGCTAGCGTCCGGCGTAGATGGCCTGCAGGCGGCCCACGATCTCGCGGGCCCCCTGCTCAGGGGTTTTCTGCCGGGCCAGCACCTGGTTGGTGGTCACGCGGATGACCTCGGATATCTCGCTGTAGCGGGGGTGCTGGGGCCTAGCCCGGGCAGCCTGCACCACCGGCAGGGCCTGGGCAAACCAGGGGTTCACCCGCAGGATATCGGGGTCGCGGTAGAGGGCTGGGAAGACCGGCAGGTTGGAGGCCTCGATGGCCAGGATTTTGGAGACCTCGGGGCTGGAGAGGTAGCGCACCAGCTTGTGGGCCTGGGCCTTGTTGCGGCTGAAGTCGGAGACCACCCACTGCCAGCCACCCAGGCAGCTCGCCTGGCGCCCCCCGGCAAAGGCCGGCAAGGGCACCACCCCAATCTTGCCCTTGACCTGGCTGTCGGGGTCGTTTTGGAACCTATTCCAGGCGTAGGCGAACAGGGTGCCGAAGATCCAGCGCCCGGCCTGCATCTCCTGGCGGATGGTGTCCTGGGGCTTCTCGGCCATGTTGGGGGGCGAGACTTTCTGGTCCATCAGGCCCACCCAGAACTGCAGGGCCCGCTGGGCCTGCTCCACGGTGAGGGCGAACTGCCCCTGGGCGTTGGTCACATCGCCCCCGGCAGCCCAGACCGGGAGCAGGAAGGTGCAGACCGCCCCCTCGACCGGGGCTCCGATGAAGCCGATGCCGTTCAGGGTGGGGTTGTTTTCCCGCTGCAGGATGGTCTGGGCCTGCTGGATGGCCTCTTCCCAGGTGGTGGGGGGCCTGAAGCCGTACTTCTCCAAAAGGTCGGCCCGGTAGTAGAGGAACATGGCATCGGCGAAGCCCGGCAGGGCCACGAGCTGACCGTTGATCACGTTGGCCTGGGAGTAGGCCGGCAGGTACTGCTGCAGCAGGGCCTGCCTCGAGGCCGCTGGCAGGTACTTGTCGATGGTGTCGGCCCAGCGGCTGGCCAGGTACTGGGCGGGGCGGATGATGTCGATGAGGATAACGTCGATGCTGGGGTCGCGCGAGGCCAGCACGGTGGTGAGGTACTGCTGCTGCTGGTCGGAGGTGGCCCCGCCCACCTCGATCTCCACCCGCACCCCGGGGTTGCGCGACTGGTAGAGGTCCAGGATCTTCCGCATCACGTCCGGGCGCTGCTGCCCCCCCACGAAGACCCGCAGCCGGGTCTGCTGGGCCAGGGCAAAGGAGGCCAGCAGCACTGCCAAAAGGAGCCAGAAAAGCCTTCTCATACACCACCTCCTCATAGGCGCAAGCCCAGCTCGCTGAGCTCGGCCTGAAGGGACTCGTTGATCCAGATGCCCTCCTGCAGGGCCCTGGCCCGCAGGGCGGCCCGGCGCCAGCCCGGAACCCGGCCCCCCACGGCCTCGAGGGCCCCTAGAAGCCGGGCCATCCGCGCTGCGTAGCCCTCGCCGAAAGCTGTGGGCTCGAGGGCCAGGAGCAAAAGCCCCGGCCGGGCGGCCTGCTCGGGCGGGCCCCAGGGCAGGGTCAGCTCGGGCGAGAGCACGGCCCCCGCCAGCACCCCAGCCAGCACCTCCACCAGCACGGCCAGGGCATAGCCCTTTCCCTCCCCCACCGGCAGCAGCGCCCCTTCCAAAGCGGCCCGCGCGTCGGTGGTGGGCCGGCCCGCCCGGTCCACTGCCCAGCCCAAAGGGATGGGCTCCCCTCTTTTGGCTGCAGCCATAATCCGACCCCGGGCCACCACCGCCACCGAGGTGTCCACCACCACCGGGTAGGGCTCGGCTGGGGCCCCCAGGGCGAGGGGGTTGGTACCCAGGACCGGCCCAGGGGCCAGGGCAGGCGGGGTATTGGCAAAGGCCAGGCCCACCAGACCCGCCCGGGCCAGCCGGCCCACGTAGGCCGACAGGGCCCCCGCGTGCCCCGCCCCCCGCACCGCGACCAGGGCCACCCCCTGCGCCCGGGCTCGGGGCACCAGGGCCTCCAGCGCGAAAAGCCCGGCCACCGGCCCCAGAGCCCAATCGGCGTGGAGCACCGCCACCCCAGGCCGCCCCTCCTCCAGGCGCATCCTGGGCCGCGGGTTGAGGCCCCCCGCCCTGAGCTGGGCGGTGTACTGCCCCACCCGGGCCAGGCCGTGGCCGGTGTGGCCCTCGAGCTCGGCCTCGAGGAGCACCCGGGCCACCCCCTGGGCATGGGCCGCAGGCAGGCCCAGCCCCTCGAAGTGGGCCACCAAGGCCGCCTCGAGCCGCTCGCAAGAAACCCTCATGCCTCCACCCCCAAGGCCCGCAAGACCCCCTCGGCCACCCAAAGCCCCACCGCCTCCTGGGCCTCGGCGGTCAGGCCCGCAATGTGGGGGGTAATGTAGAGGTTCGGCACCCCCCTAAGCGGATGGGACTCGGGCAGGGGCTCAGGCTCCACCACGTCCAGCACCGCCCCCGCCAGGTGCCCCTCCCACAGGGCCTTTGCCAGATCGGCCGAATGCACCAGCTCGCCCCGCGCGGTATTAATCAGGTAGGCGCCCCGCGGCATCTGGGTGAGGGTCTCGGCCCGAATCAGGTAGCGGGTCTCTGGGGTAAGGGGCGCGTGCAGCGAGAGGAAGCGGGCGCGGGCCAGGAGCTGCGGCACCTCGCAGAGCTCAATCCCCAGGTCCTCCACCACCGCCTCCCAGGGCTGCCGCGCTGGGTCGGCCGCCAGTACTCGCATCCCTAGGGCCCGGGCCCGCCTGGCCACCCGCAGCCCCACCTCGCCCAGGCCCAGAAGCCCCAGGGTCTTGCCGGCCAGCTCGAAGCCGCCGAAAGCGGAGCGGTCCCACCCCCCCGCCGCCACGTGGGCCGCAGCTTTAGCAAGGTTGCGGGCTAGGTGCAGCATGGCGGCCAGCACGTACTCTGCCACCGCGGTGGCGTTGAGGCCCCGGGCATGGCAGAGCACCACGCCCCGGGCCTCCAGGTCGGGCTGCACGATGTTGTCCAAGCCTGCCCCCAGCCGCCCCACCGCCCTCAGGTGGGGCGCTGCGGCCAGCAGCTCGGCGTCCACCCGGGTCTGGTTGCGCACGATGAGGGCCAGGGCCCCGGCCAGGTGGGCCTTGAGGGCTGCGCGGTCCTTCCACAGCTCGGGGTCGTAGAAAACCCCAAGACCGCTCTCCTGCAGGCGCGCCAGCCCGCCCGGGCTCATGTACTCACAGACCACAATCATGGCTATGCGCTGGGGTAAAGCTTGGTGAGCACGAACTCCTGGTGCTTTAGCAGCTCGGCCGCCGTCAAGCGGCCGTTCACGGTACGGGCGAAGACCTCCCAGATACGCTCAGCCGCTTCCTCCAGGCCGATCTCTCCCACCAGCAGGTCGGGCAGTTTCACGTCGATATGCTCGCCCATGGTCTCGCAGGTGAGGGGGTTGGGCGATATCTTGATCACCGGGATCAAGGGGTGGCCCACGATGTTGCCCTGGCCCGTGGTGAAGAAGTGCAGCACGCTGCCCCCCGCGGCGCAGAGGGTGACCTGCTCGGCCCCTGCCGAGGAGCTATTCATGAAGACCAGACCCTGGCCAGGCCGCACCTCCTCGGCATAGTCCACCACCGCGCTCACCGGGCGGGTGCCGGTCTTTTGGATGTTGCCCAGGGCCTTTTCCTCGATGGTGGAAAGCCCTCCCCGGATGTTGCCCTCGGTGGGCTGGGAGCCCAGGAGGTCCACCCCCTGGGCCTCGATTAGGGCGATGTAGGCGTTGTAAAGCTCGAGAAAGCGCTGCCTCAAAGCCGGTGTAGCGCAGCGTTCGGCAATCAGGTGCTCTCCCCCGGTGAGTTCGGATGTCTCGCCGAAGATGACCGAGGCCCCCATGTCCACCAGCCGGTCCACCACCCGGCCCAGCGCCTTGTTGCCCGCCAGGCCCAGGGTGGGGTCGGACTCCCCACACTTGATGGAGACGACCAGCTCAGACGCCTGGATGGGCTCCCGCCGCTGCTCGGAGGCCTCCTGCACCAGCCGATAGGCCGCCCGGCTGGCCGCGTTGATCACGTTCAGGTCGCCATGGCGTTCGATGGAGAAGGTCTCGACCGGCTTGCCGCTTTGGGCGATGGCCGAGGCCACCCGCTCGGTCCAGCGGGGCTCGATGCCGATGACCACCACCCCGTAGACGTTGGGGTTGGCCCCGTGGCCCGAGAGGGTGCGGAAGGTGAGCTCCAGGTCCTTGCCAAACTGCAGCCGGCCGTAGGGGTGCGGCAGGGGCACCGTCCCAGCAACGAGCCGCGCCACTCCCAAAGCGGCGGTGTTGGAGAGGTCGTCTACCGGCAGGACCAGCACGTGGTTGCGCACCCCCACCCGCCCGTCCGGTCGGCGGTAGCCGGTAAGCGGCGGGGCATGCCCCAGCATCAGCGGCCCCCTTTCGCCCCGTCGCCGTAGTCCCAGCGCAGGGTACGGAGGTTGTGCACGTGCACCCAAGCGCCTTTCCGGACTGCCTGGGTGGTGCGCCCAATTTTCTCGCCGTACTCGATCACCACGTGGCCCTCGGGCAGGTCCCTCAGCGCAATCTTGTGGCCCAGGGGGATATCCTCCAGCACCCTCACCCAACAGGGCTGGCCTCCTTCCAGGCTCTCAACCAGCAGCTCTTCTCCGGCCTTCAGGTCGGTCACCGCTATCGCCACATCGTCGGTGGACTTGTGCGCCAGGGCTCGGTGCACCACCAGTTCCTCCTTGGTTGGAGAAATTTTATATCTAAAATCTTCTAGGGTCAAGCGTGCTAATATTGAGGCAGGGCCTGTGTTCGAGCAAAGCAGAAACCCAACGATGACCCTGAAGCGCACCACCCTCAACCGCGAGGCCTACCGGGCCCTGCGCCAGGCCATTCTGGAGCGGAAGATTGCCCCAGGGCAAAAGCTGGTGGTGCGGGTGCTGGCCGAGGAGCTGGGGCTCTCCCCCACCCCCGTCAAGGAGGCCTTGAGCGCGCTGGAGCGCGAGGGGCTGGTGGTGGCGGTGCCCCACCGCGGCTACTTTGTGCTGGAGCCCAGCCTGGAGGACGTGCGCGAGATCTACGACCTGCGCGAGGTGCTGGAAGGCCTGGCCGCGCGGCTTGCGGTGGAGAAGCAGAGCAAGGCGCTTCTGCGCCGGCTCGAGCGGCTCTTCCACAAACAAACCCAGGCCGCCGAGGCAGGGGCGCTGGAGACCTATGCCGACCTTGACCTGGCCTTTCACCGCACCCTGTGGGAGGCCGCCGGCAGCAAGCGCCTTCTGGCCACCGCCGAGACCATGGTGGGCCAGATCCGCCTCCTCATCAGCAGCTCGGCCACCGTTCCGGGCCGGCTGCCCCAGTCGCGGGCCGAGCACCAGGCCATCCTGGAGGCGGTGCGCAGCAAAGACCCCGAGGCCGCCGAAGCGGCCATGCGGGCCCACGTGCGCAACGCGGGGCAGGCGCTGGCGGCCTTCCTTGAGGTCAGCTCACCTCGAGTACCCCCCCAAACACCCGCCCCACCGGCCGCCCCCCTTCCCACAGGGTGAGGTCGGCGGGGGCTCCGGGGCAGATCTGGCCCTGCTCCGCCCAGCCAGCGGCCAGCGCCGCACCCCGGGTGTGGGCCCAGAGCACCTCCAGGGGGGTGAGGCTCTGGGCAGGATCGAGCGGATGCTGGGTGGCGGCCTGCAGGTTGAGGGCAAAAAGGGGCTTCATCACCGGGGCGTCGGAGCCAAAGGCCAGCGGCAGGCCGGTGCTCCACAGGTCGCGCAGGCGGAAGGCCTGGCGTTCCTGGCCCCTCAGGTGGTGCCGCACCAGCTCGGCATCGCCCAAAAGATGCATGGGCTGCAAAGACAGGGCCAGCGGAAGGCCCCTAAAGCGGGGCAGGTCCTCGTCCTGAACGTGCTGAACGTGCTCCATTCGCAAAACGCGCCTGGCGTGAGGGGCCAGCCGGTGGAACACCCCCAGCACCTCGCGCACCGCCCGTGTGCCGATGGCGTGGACGGCCAGGCCGAACCCGGCCTGCAGGGCTGCCCTACCCTCGCTCTCGATGAGCTCTGGGGGGTCGAGCACAAGGCCGTGTGAACCATCCGGGTAGGGCTCAACCATCCAGGCCGTGCGGCTCCCCAGGGCTCCGTCGGCGAAAAACTTGACCGCGGCTATTTCCAACCTGTCCCCGCGCCAGCCGGGCCGGGTCTCGCGCCAGTGGTCCTTGTCCAGCGCCCACCAAAGCCACACCGGAAGCCGCCCCGTGGCGGCCAGTCGTTCGGCCAGGCCGTAGTGGCACCAGCCCATGTGGTGCACAGCGGTGTAGCCCCGGCGAGCCAGGTCTTGCAGTCCGCGCTCGAGCTCCACCAGGCCAGGCGGGGGCAGGACCCGCTGGACCAGTTTCTGGGCGTTCTCCAGCAGGTACCCGGTGGGCTCTCCCGCGCCATCCCGCACCAGCACCCCCCCAGGCGGGTCGGGGGTCTCCCTGCCGATGCCGGCCTGCTCCAGAGCCCGGGTGTTGACCCAGGCCGAGTGCCGGTCGCGGCTTTGCAGGAAGACGGGGTGAAGAGGTGCGGCCCTATCTAAAAGCGAGCGGTCGGGGTAGGCCTTGAAGAGGTAGCCTGCCCCCCGAATCCAGCTTCCTGGGGGAAGGCCCTGGGCCCTCTCCGCCACCCGCTGGGCCACCGCCAGAGGCTCGGTGAGGCCCTCCAGGTCGAGGCTGTCTAGCTGGAGCCCCCAGAGCTGGGGATGGGCGTGGGCCTCATGCAGCCCTGGGGTGATCTGCTCGAACTGGAGGCGGCGGGCTCCCGGATAGCGCGCGCAGAGGTCGTTCTGGCTGCCCACGTCGGCGATGCGGTCGCCCTCGAGGTAGACCGCCTCCGCAGGGTCCCCGCAGAAGGTGATGACCCGGCCAAGCAGGAGCATAGAGGCATGTTAGCTCAGAAGCGAAGCCCTGCGGAGAAGTTTACCAGCAGCGCCCCCTCAATGCCCCCCAGGCCCCCTATCTCAATGAGGAAAGGCTCTGCCTGGTAGCCCAGGTTTAGTTGGTAGAGCAGAAAACCAAAACTTCTGTACCGGGAATCTGTGGTCCGGAAAGCCAGCCCGTGAAGCCTGGGGCTCAGGTAGAAGGGCCCTGCACCCACCAAAAGACCCAAATCGGCGGCCAGGGGTAGCCCCTCGTAGCTAGCCAGCAAGGGCAGGTTCAGGCCCACGTCAAGGGCTAGACCCTCCCCCAACGCCACCTTGACTCCCCCCCGTGGGCCCATCTGAAAGGTGAAGTTGTACTCCACGCTCCCATCCCCGCGGGCGTACCCTATATAGGGTAAAGCAGGTAGAAGGGGTGAGGAAACCCCTTTGCAGGGGAGAACCCAGCCAGCAGGCTTCCGCCCACAGTGAATTGCGACCCCCGTACAGGCTCCGGCGTGCGTAAAACGGCAAAGGGGACGCACCCCGCCAGCAGGCCCACCCAGACTGAGAGAGCCACCACTTGCAGGCGCCGCATACCACCTCCGCGTGCCTTGCAGAACGCCCCTATTACTTCCTGGCGGGCCGTGAAGGATTCGAACCTCCGACTTTCCGTTTTGGAGACGGACGCTCTACCAGACTGAGCTAACGGCCCCCTCTGCCAGCCCGCAGGACCAGCGCAGAGGATTGTAGCACAGCCCGGAGAGAGAGACAACCCTACACGCTTTGGAGCTGGTCCTCCATCGCCCAAGCGGGGTACTCATCTTTGGCCAGGAAGTGCCGGGCATAGAGGGCCGCGAGCCTGGCGTGGCGCTCGCTGCCCAGGTCGTACAAAAGGGCCACAGTCGCAGCGTCGGCCAGGGTGCGTAGGGCGTCCTTGGCCCGCCACTGGGCCTCCTCGGGGGAGAGGGTTTGCAGGCGGGCCAGGGTGTCTTGTAGGGCTGAATGGGCCAGGTGGGCTTCCTCGGTGCCGACGGCCTCGAGCCTGGGCAGAAACTCCTCCGCAAAGGGCTGGGCCGCACCCTTGCGGAAGAGCACCTCGAGGGTATCCAGGGCCTGCACGTTGGCCGGGCCTTCCCAGATGGGGGTGATGAGGGCCTCGCGGGCTAGGCGGGCGATGGCGAAGTCCTCCACAAAGCCCACCCCGCCGAAAAGCTCCATGGCGAGCTGGGTGCAGTAGGTGCCGTGCTCGGCGGTGCGGGCCTTGGCCAGGTGGGCCAGGAGGCGGGCGTAGTGATAACGGGGGCTGTAAGGGGGGGTCTGTGTCCAGGCCCCCTCCCAGGCCGCCACCGCGCGGAAGGTGAGGGCCAGGCCGCCCGCAATGCGCACCGCCAGGTCGGTGAGGTCGCGCCTTACCAGGGGGTGCTCCTCCAGCCTCTTGCCGAAGGCCACCCGGCGCTGGGCGCGGAAGAGGGCCTCGAGCTGGGCCTTGCGGGCCAGGCCCAGCGCGCCCACCGCGTTGGCCAGGCGCGAGAGGGTGAGGGTCTCCAGGATATAGTAGATGCCCTCCTCGGCCCTTCCGACGAGGTGGGCCTCGGTGTGGTCGAACTCCACCTCGCCCGAGGGCACCGCCCGGGTGGCCAGTTTTTCCTTCAAGCGCCGCACCCGGTAGTTGAGCTCTCCTTTACCGTTCAAGCGGGGCACCAAAAACAGGGCCACGCCCTTGGGGCCCGGTGGAGCCCCCTGGGGCCGGGCGGAGACCAGCGCATAGTCGGTGAGGCCCGCCCCACTGGAGAAGTACTTGTCGCCGTAAAGCCGCCAGACCGCCCCGTCGGGCACGGCCCGAACCCTGTTGGCCCCCAGGTCCGAGCCCCCCTGTACCTCGGTCATCCAGGTGGCGCCAAAGGCTCGCCCCTCCAGGAGCTCCTCTTTCCAGGGAGCCAACTGGGGGGCGTACTTGTGGATGGCGTAGATGGTGGCGTTGGTGATGGTCTGGATGCAGTAGAGGCCGGGGTCGGCTAGCAGGAAGCCCTGGGCAAAGTGCAGGTGCCAGCTTCCCCCCTGGTAGGGGGCGCGGTTGATGGCGGCCAGCTGGCGGTTTAGGCTTTCCTGAGCAGGTGAAAGCCGCACCCGGTCTATGCGGTTTCCATCCAGGTCGTGCATCACCAGAACCGGACGGGCCTCCCTGTCCACGTGGTCGGCGATGCGGTAGGCCTCGCCCCCGGCCAGCCAACCAAAGCTTTCCAGCTCGCTTTGGTGGGCTCTCCAGCCCTTCCAGTAGCGGTCCAGGATGGCGGGCAGGTCGGGCTCGAGCGTCCAGTGGTTCCGGGCGTAGGCGTATGATTGGTGTTCCATTGTTCATAGCCTACTACCTCCCAGGGAGCAAGCGGCGCTGCTTGCCAGAAAAAACACGGGGGCCTGGCCTTAGGATGGGGCCATGCGCGTGATTGATTTCCGCTCCGACACCGTGACCCAACCCACCCCTGCCATGCGCAGGGCCATGGCCGAGGCCGAGGTGGGCGATGATGTGTACGGCGAAGACCCTACCGTGAACCGCCTGGAAGCCCTGGCCGCCGAGATGCTGGGCTTCGAGAGCGCCCTCTTCATGCCCAGCGGCACCATGACCAACCAGGTGGCCCTGATGCTCCACCTCAGGCGCGGCCAGGAGGTGATTGCTCCCAGAGGCGCGCACATCTACGAGTACGAGCCGGGCTCGCTTGCGGTGCTCGCGGGCGGCACCATCCGGCTGGTGGAAGCCCCATACGGCGTACCCGATCCCGAGGCGGTGCGGGCCGCCATCCACACTTCGGTGCACCAGGCCCCTACAGGTCTCATCGCGCTGGAAAACACCCACAACACCGCAGGGGGCACGGTGGTGCCCCTCGAGGCCCAGCGGGCCATCCAGCAGGTGGCGCAGGCGGCCCACCTGCCCATCCACCTGGACGGGGCCCGCCTCTTCAACGCGGCGGTGGCCCTGGGGGTAGAGGCCGCCGAGCTGGCGCGGGGCTTCACCACGGTCTCTATCTGTCTATCCAAGGGCCTGGGCGCGCCCGTAGGCTCCCTGCTGCTCATGCCCAGGGCGCTGCGGGCCGAAGCCTGGCGCTACCGCAAGCTGCTGGGGGGCGGGATGCGGCAGGCTGGGGTGCTGGCCGCAGCGGGCCTGATTGCCCTTACCGAGGGGCCCAAGCACCTGGCCCGCGACCACCAGATGGCCCGGGCCCTGGCCGAGGGGCTGCTCAGGCTTCACCTGGGGGTGGACCTGCGAGCGGTGCAGACCAATATGGTCTACGTAGAGGTGCCCCAGGCCCCCAGCCTGGCCGAGCGGCTCAGGGCGCTGGGCGTGCTGGTGAACGCCATGGGCCCGCGCCGGCTGCGCTTTGTGACCCACCGCGATCTGGAGGACCAGGACATCCCCCAGGCGCTGAAGCGGATTGAGCAGGCCCTGCAGCTAGCCTAGGGGCTACTCCTGCCAGCTTTCCACGGTTTTGTACTGCACCAGCGCGGCATAGGTGGTCTGGTTCCCGCTTTGGCTGGTCGAAAACTTTATATCAACCAGCAGGGCCTCTTCGGGCAGGCTTTGAATGAAGCGGTTGAGCCGCTCCTGGAAGACATCGGGGTCGGCGGCCGCGATGAGCTTGAGATGCACGCCTTGCATGGCCCTAGCCTAGCACCTCCCGCGCCCCCGCCCGTAGCGCATCGGGCCGGTCGCCGATGACGCCGTCTACCCCCCAGGCCAGCAGCCGCCCCACCACCTCGGCCTGGTTGACCGTCCAGGCGACCACGAAGAGACCCTGGCGCTTAAGTGCCCCCACCCGCTCCTCGTCCAGCAGAGCATAGTGAGGGTGAGCCCCCTGCACCGGCAGGCAGGGCAGCAGGGCCTCCATCTCCGGCACAGAGTACAGGAGGGCCAGCGGAGCACCCACCCCCAGGCGGTGCAGGCGAAGAAGGGCCAGCGGGTCAAAGCTGCTTACCCAGACCTGCTCACGACCCTGAAGGGCCCTGGCCAGGGCCTCCTCCCGGCCATCGGTGGGACCGGGCTGGCTTTTGAGCTCGAGGTTCAGCCAGGCTTCAGGAAACTCCTGGGCCAGGGCAAAGACCTCTTCAAGCCGGGGTATCCAGGGGGCTGCCTTCCTGAGCTGGGGCCAGTCCAGCCCGGCGATGGGGCGGCCCTCCAGGTCGAAGTCGTGGTGCACCACCAGCACCCCATCCCGCGTAAACTGCAGGTCGAGCTCGAGGCCGTCCAGACCGGCCTCGAGCGCATGGCGAAAGGCTTCCAAGGTGTTTTCCCGCGCCGCCAGGGGAGCACCCCGGTGGCCGAGCAAAAGGGGCCTGGGCAGTTTCATGCGGTGCCTCCCTAACCCGGGCGATTCTACCGGGGATATGGGTGCTGGGAAAGTTGCCGATGGTGTAAACTCAGGGCCATGGGCAAATACGACGAGCGCCTCAAAGGCCTTACCCAGGCCGAGATCATCGCCCGTCTGGAAGGGCCAGGGGGGCTGCTGGCCTTCTCGAGCCACGAGCTGTACTACATCGACGACACCAAGGCCCAAAGCGCGCGTCTTTCCCAGATTAGGCGCGTCGGTTTGAACAGACAGAGCGGCACTGTGGACGTGACTGGTCCCGAGGGCACGCTGATAGCCATCCCCCCTGCTGCTTTCCAAAAAGACGAGCTGCGGCTTTTCCTGGAGTCCCTGAAAAACCACATCCTGAGGGCCAGGGCGGAACCCCCATCCCCCGAGCCCCCGAAGGCCCCGAGCCTGGTGGACGAGCCTGCCGAACCCCCCATCCTCACCCCCTCTGAAAACCGTCTGCCCCCCAACCCTATTCCAGAGAAGACCCAGGCCGTCGAGCCGCCCAAAACCCTGCCCGATGAGCCTCCCGACATGCCTCGGGGCTCCGAGACATCCCCCAGGCCTCCCCTCGATCCCGCTCCCACCCTGCCCCCTCCAGCCCAGGCCAAGCCCTCCCTGGGCAGGGGACCTAGGCCCACCCAACGGCTCACCTCCTTCCTGCTCAAGGTTTCCACCCTCATCACCGCCGCGGTCACCGCGGGCTATCTGGTCGCCCACATGGGTACCACCGCCGACATCTGGTCTCCCTTGGGGGTGACCGCCGTAGGGCTGGCCCTGGCCCTCATCCAGTGGCACCTCTCTGAGCTGTCTTAAGGTTTCCCGTGGAACGTTGGTTTAGCGCGGCCTACGTGGCAGCAGTTTTAGCACTGGGCCTGGTCAACCTCTGGCCCAGGCTCACCCCAGGGTTTGCCCCGCTCGAGCTCACCCCTGCGGAAAGCCCGCTCGCCCTGCAGCCCGGCCCCATCCGCCCCCAGGTGGCCCCGGTCAGCCTCAACAGCGCCAGCCAGGCAGAGCTCGAGAGCCTGCCCGGCATCGGACCGGCCCTGGCCCAGCGCATCATCGAGGGCCGCCCCTACCGCTCCGTTGAGGAGCTAGAGCGGGTCAGGGGCATCGGCCCCAAACTCTTGGAGCGGCTGCGCCCCCTGGTGGTGCCGTGATCCCCTATGCCCTGGGCCTAGGCGCCCTGCTCGGCGCCCTCACCCAGCTCTCGCCCTGGGCCTTTCTTGGCCTCCTCGGTGGGCTCTTGTGGCCCCAGTCTGCCCGCTGGCTGGGGCTGGCGGCCTACAGCGCGGTGCTGCTCCGTCTGGCGCTGGTCCAGGACCCCTGGGCTGCCCAAATTGGGCAGTGGGTCCGGCTGGAAGGGCACCTGCGGGATGGATTCCTCCACACCACCCAAGGCCCCGTTTACGTCCATCACTTCCCCCGGTTGAAAGACGGCTTCTACGTGCTGGAGGGCCGCCTGCTGCGCCCTGAAGGCAAACGCAACCCCGGCGGCTTCGACCAGCAGACCTGGCTGCGCGGCCTGGGGGTGAGCGCGGTGCTGCGGGTGGGCCGGGTAGTGCAATTTCAGCCCCTCCCGAAGAACCTGCGCCAGCAATTGAAGGAGCAGCTCCTCTCGGGGCTTTCCCCCCCCGTCGCGGCCCTCGCCTCTGCCCTTACCCTGGGGGAGCGGCGCGAGCTAGGCGAGGCCTACCAGGCCTTCCAGCAGGCCGGCCTGGCCCATGCCCTGGCGCTATCGGGCCTGCACGTGGGCATTCTTACGGGGTTCTTTCTGCTCGCACTCTACCCCTTGGGGCCCTGGCGCTACCTTGCTACCATCCTCCTGCTGCTGGGCTACCTCTGGCTGGTGGGCCCCTTCCCCTCGCTGGTGCGGGCCGTGATCATGGCCGCCCTGGTGCTGCTGGGGCTTTTTGTGGGGCGGGGTCGGGTAGCCCTCCTGCCGGCGCTTTCACTGGCCCTGTTCGTCCACCTGCTGCTCGAGCCCCATGCACTTTTCAGCCTCTCGGCGCAGCTATCTTACCTGGCGGTGCTGGGCCTGGCGCTGGTCCTGCCGCGGCTGCCGCGGCTTTCCGGCTGGAAGCAGTGGCTCTGGGCCTCCATAAGCCTCACCCTAGCAGCCCAGCTCCTCACCCTTCCCCTGCTGCTTCACCATTTCCACCAGCTCCCCCTGGTCTCCCCCTTGTCCAACCTGCTGGTGCTACCCCTGCTGAGCCTCCTGGTCCCCCTGGGCTTCCTCAAGCTCCTGCTGGGGGAGGTGCTGGCCTGGGCCGTCGAGGGCCTGGGCCGGCTGGTTCTGGGGCTGGTGGGCTGGCTGGCCCAGGGTCCCCAGCTTTACTGGGGGGAGATTAGCCCTGCGGGCTTTGCCCTCTACTACCTCGGCGTCCTTCCCCTGGTGCTGGCCCTCTACGGCCGGCTCCGCTGGTTGAGGGCCGCCAGCCTGAGCGCGACCGCGGCGCTGAGCTCCTTGCTGCCGCAAAGCCTGCCGAAGGCCGAACTTTGGCAGCTCGACGTGGGCCAGGGCGACGCAACCCTGGTGCGCCTGCCCGGCCGGGTGGAGATTCTGGTCGACGGCGGCCGGGGATGGGCCTACCCCAGGCTAGAGCGGGCCCTGCGGGCTTTGGGGGTGGATGATATAGACCTGCTGGTCGCTACCCACCCCGATGCCGACCACGTGGAGGCCCTGGTAGAGGTAATGCGGAACTTTCCTGTGGGGGTGCTGCTGACCGGTCCTCCAGTCCGCAGCGATAGCCTAGACCGAGCCCTACGCCAGACTGCTCAAGCGCAGGGCATCCGGGTGGTAGAGGTAAGGCAGGGCTTCCGCCTGCGCCTCGCTGGCGCAGAGCTGAGGTTCCTTGGACCTCAAGGCCTTGAACTGGAGGACAATGCGCGCAGCCTGGTCTTCGTCCTGGAATACGCGGGCCGGAAAGCCCTTTTCACCGGCGACGCACCCGCCTCGGTCGAGGCCCGCTGGCCGGCCGAACGGGTGGACATTTTGAAGGTAGGCCACCACGGGGCCGAGAGCAGCACCAGCGAGGAGTTGCTGTCCCGATTCCAGCCCCGGGTGGCCCTGATTGGGGTGGGCAACAACCCCTACGGCCACCCCTCGCGCGCGGTGCTGGAGCGCCTCCAGCGGCACGGGGTGGCTATTCGCCGCACCGACCTGGAAGGGGCCATCCGCATTCCCCTGCGCTAGCCCTCGTATCCAATAGCCCGCAGGATGGCGCTCAGCTCTTCTTCAGAATGGTAGTGGATCTCAATCCGACCCCGGCTGGGGTGGGTAAAGCGAACCCTGGTGCCCAGGCGCTGGGAGAGCTGGCGGGCTATCTCGGGATAGGCCTCCTCCTTCCCGGGACGGGCAGGAGCGCCCAACCGCTCCTTGAGCCGCTCGGTCTCCCGCACGCTGAGCCCCTTGGCGAGCACCTCGGCAAGCCCCCAGTTACGCCGCGACTCGGGCAGCATCAGCAGGGCCCGGGCATGTCCGGCGGTGATCCGGTTCTCCTCCAGGGCCTTGAGAATCTCCGGGGTAAGCTGCAGAAGGCGCAGGGCGTTGGTGATGGTGACCCGGGCCTTGCCCACCGCTCGAGCCACCTCCTCCTGGGTCAGGCCCATCTCCACCAGGCGCTTGTAGCCCTCGGCCTCCTCCACCGGGTTCAGGTCCTCGCGCTGCAGGTTCTCGATGAGGGCAATCTCCAGGGCCTCACGCTCCCCGATGTCCCGGATGATTACCGGAACCTCGCGCAGCCCAGCCATCTGCGAAGCCCGGTACCGGCGCTCGCCCGCAACCAGCTCGTACATGTCCCCCTTGGGGCGCACCAGCAGCGGCTGGAGCAGCCCCTTCTCCCGAATGGAGGCGGCCAGCTCCTCCAGGGCCACCGGATCGAAGCTGCGCCGCGGCTGGGCGGGGCTGGGCTTTATGAGGGCCAGGGGCAGCTTGGTGAGGGAGGCGGGGGACTTGGGCAGCAGGGCCTCCAACCCCTTGCCCAGGCCGCTAGGCTTCTTGGACACGACGCATCACCTCCTCGGCCAGACGACGGTAGGCGTGGGCCCCGCTGCTGGTGGGGGCGTACTGCCCGATGTCCTGGCCGTGGCTGGGGGCCTCGGCCAGGCGAACGTTGCGGGGGATAACCGTCCAGAAAACCTTGTCGCCCAGGTTGGCCCGCAGGTTGCTCTCCACCTGCTGGGAGAGCAGGGTGCGGGGGTCGTACATGGTGATGAGCACCCCCAGAAGGCGCAGGGCAGGGTTGAGGCTCGAGCGCACCCGCTCGACGGTCTGCAACAGCCCCGCCAGGCCCTCCAGGGCGTAGTACTCGGCCTGTACCGGAACGATGAGGCCCTCCGCAGCCGAGAGCACGTTCAGGGTAAGGGGGCCCAGGCTGGGCGGAGCGTCCAGCAGAACCAGGTCGTAGGCAGGCAGCAGAGGACGCAACACCTCGGCCAGCCGCCCGGGCTCCTCGAGCAGTTCGGCCGAGGCCCCCACCAGGTCGGGGCTTGAAGGCAGCAGGTCCAGGCCTGGCAAAACCCTTTGCACGGCCTGTTCCGCAGTGCAAGCCCCCATCAGCAGGGCATAGATGTTGTGCTCGGGCGGGGTCTGGCCCAGGCCTGAGGTGGCGTTGAACTGGGGATCCAGGTCGACCAGGAGCACCCGCTGTCCGGCCCGGGCCAGGTAGGCCGCAAGGTTGACGGCGGTGGTGGTCTTCCCCACGCCCCCCTTCTGGTTCACAATCCCGATGCGTTTCACGCCCTACCTAGGATAACGGATTCCGGGCTGGAAGGCCCGCCCTGCGGGGATAGCGTGGAGGGGTGGGGGCCACCTTTTCCAGAACCACCAGCCGGCGCGTCTCACCGCTTATGGGAAGCTGAAAGGGAATCACCCCTCCAAGCCGCCCCCCCAGTTCCTCCAGGGCCCTTTGCGCCTGGACCAGCTCCTGCTCCACCTCAGGCCCCTTTTGCAGCAAAACGAACCCCCCTACCCGCACCAGCGGCAGGGTTAGCTCGGCCACCACCGGCAAGGAGGCCACCGCGCGACTCAGGGCGGCGTGGTAGGTTTCACGTTTTACCCCTCGGCCCAGCTCCTCGGCCCGCCCCCACCGGGCCTCGGCGTTGGGCAGGGCCAACTCCCGGATAACCTCCTGTACAAAACGAACCTTCTTTTGCGTAGCGTCCAGGAGTTCGAAGCGGATCCCGGGGCGCACAATGGCCAGGGGCAAACCAGGGAAGCCGGCCCCGGTGCCCACGTCCACCACCGTCATGCCATCGGAAAACCCCGGGTAGCGCAGGCAGCTCAGGGAGTCCGCGAAGTGCTTGAGAACCACACCCCGCTCATCGCGGATGGCGGTCAGGTTGATCCGCCGGTTAGCCGCGACCAGCAGGCTGTAGAACCGAGCGAAGCGGTCCAGGTGGGGCCTTAGGTCAAGCCCCAGCGCCTCTCCTGCCTGAAGCAGCAGCCGGCTGCCCTCGGGGCTCATCCCACCCCCTGTAAAACGTGAAACATCTCAAGCCGTCACCCGGGTCAGGTACACCAGCAGGGCGGTGATATCGGAGTCGCGGATTCCAGGAATGCGGGAAGCCTCCGCCACCGTGCGGGGCTGGAGGCGGCCAAGCTTCTCGGCGGCCTCTTTGGAGAGGCTCGGCACCCGGCCATAGTCCAACCCCTCGGGCAGATGGTAGGCCTCGAGCTCCCTAAGCCGCTCCCTAAGCCGGGCTTGGCGCTCGATATAACCGGCGTACTTGGCCCGCAGCTCCACCTGGTAGGCCTCAGCGGGGCTCAGGGGATGGGGAGGAGGACCCACCCGCTCCAGTACCTGGGCGTAGCCGACCTCGGGCCGGCGCAGGTACTGCAGGGCCGAGACCCCCTCTATCCGCACCCGCTCCAGCCGGGCCAACTCCTGCTGGACCCGGGCGTACTTGGCCCTCACCCGCTCTAGGTCGGCCTGGGGACGCAGGCCCCAGGCCACCGCCAAAGGCACCAGCCGCTCATCGGCGTTGTCGGCGCGGCAGAGCAGGCGCAGCTCGACCCGAGAGGTCATCATCCGGTAAGGCTCGTCCACCCCCCGGTGGACCAGGTCGTCTACCAGCACCCCGATGTACCCTGAGTCGCGCGGCAGGTGGACCTCGGGCAGGCCCATGGCGTAACGGGCCGCGTTCAGCCCGGCCAGCAAGCCCTGGGCCGCGGCCTCCTCATACCCCGAGGTGCCGTTGATCTGGCCAGCGGTGAACAGCCCCGGCAGCCGGCGGGACTGCAGGCCCGGGGTGAGCTCGAGGGGGTCCACCGCGTCGTACTCCACTGCGTAGGCGTAGCGCTGGATCACCGCCTGTTCAAAGCCTGGCAGGCTCCGCACCATCTCCACCTGGAGCGCGGGAGGCAAGGACGAGCTGAAGCCCTGCAGGTAAAGCTCGCTGGTCTGCAGTCCATCGGGCTCCACGAACAGGAGGTGGGTCTCCTTATCGCTAAAACGCACCACCTTGTCCTCGATGGAAGGGCAGTAGCGCGGGCCAATCCCCTCTATGTCCCCCCCATACAGAGGGGAGAGGTGCAGGTTCTCCCGGATGAGCCGGTGGGTGGCCGCGGTGGTGCGGGTCTGCCAGGTAGGCCGGGCGGTGGCGTGCGGCCCCGGGGTCCCAGCAAAGGTCTCTGGGGGGTCGTCGGGGGGGACCACCTCGAGCCTCGCGTAATCCACCGAGTCGGCCCGGATGCGGGGCGGTGTGCCGGTCTTAAAGCGCATCAGACGGTGGCCCAGGGCCCGCAGGCTCTGGGAAAGGAAGCGCGCCGGGGGCTCCCCCTGCCGGCCAGCTGGACGGGACTGGCGGCCGTACCAGACCACCCCCTGCAGGAAGGTGCCGCTGGCCACCACCACCGCCGCTGCAGCCAGCCGGCGGCCGTCCACGGTTCTCACCCCCCGCAGCGCCCCTTGTTCCACCCACAAGGCGGCCACCTCCGCCCGCACGCTCTGGACACCCGGGTGGGCCAGCAAAACCCGCTGGGCTTCCAGGGCGTACGCATCCCGGTCCACCTGCACCCTAAGGCTCTGCACTGCCGGCCCCTTGGAGCGGTTGAGCACCCGGGTGTGGATCGCGGTGGCATCGGCCAGGCGACCCATCAGCCCCCCCAGGGCCTCCACCTCGGCCACCAGCTGGCTCTTGCCCGGCCCCCCCACCGCCGGATTGCAGGGCATCAGGCCGATGCGGTCCGGGTTGGAGGTAACCAGCCCTACCCGCACCCCAAGCCGGGCAGCTGCCCAAGCCGCCTCGATTCCGGCGTGCCCACCTCCCACCACAATCACGTCAAAAGCACGCATGCAACACCCCTTTGCATCCTACCACCCCACCTCCCCCACCTGTGGATAACTTTGGGTAGAATGTTCGAACTGAAGTTGGGGAGGAGCAGCCTTGACCCACACGACCGTTTGGCAAAACGTGCTGGAATACGTGCGCCAAAGCATCACCGAGGTGGAATACCACACCTGGTTCGAAAAAATCCAGCCCCTCGGGATGGTCAACGGTTCCCTCGAGCTCGGCGTGCCCACCAGCTTCTTCAAGGGCTGGATCGAGGAGCACTACGCCGAGCTCTTGACCGAAGCCCTCACCCGCCTGGGGGCCCAAACCCCCCGCTTCGAGATCAGGGTCATCCCGGGAAAGGCTATCCAGGAAGACATCTTCTCCGCAGCAGGCCAGGCCAAATCCCAGGAGACCCGTGCCCGGCTCAACCCCAAGTACACTTTCGAAAACTTCGTGGTGGGACAGAACAACAACCTGGCCCACGCCGCGGCAGTGGCAGTGGCCGAGTCCCCTGGCAACGCCTACAACCCTCTCTTCATCTACGGGGGGGTGGGGCTGGGCAAAACCCACCTGATGCACGCCGTAGGCCACTCGGTAGCCCAGCGGTTCCCCGAAAAAAAGATCGAGTACGTCTCCACCGAAACTTTCACCAACGAGCTCATCAACGCCATCCGGGAAGACCGCATGAGCGAGTTCCGCGACCGCTACCGCTCAGTGGACCTGCTCCTGGTGGACGACGTGCAGTTCATCGCCGGCAAGGAGCGCACCCAGGAGGAATTCTTCCACACCTTCAACGCCCTCTACGAGGCCCGCAAGCAGATCATCCTCTCCTCCGACCGGCCGCCCAAGGACATCCTCACCCTGGAGGCCCGCCTCCGCAGCCGCTTCGAGTGGGGCCTGATCACCGATATCCAACCCCCCGACTTGGAGACCCGGGTGGCCATCCTCAAGATGAACTCCGAATACCGCAACGTGCGCGTACCTGAGGAGGTGCTGGAGTACATTGCGCGCCAGATCACCTCCAACATCCGCGAACTGGAGGGGGCGCTCATGCGGGTAATCGCCTACGCTTCCTTGAACGGAGTGGAGCTCAGCAAGGCGGTAGCTGTTCGAGCCCTATCGGACATCTTTGCGGCCAACGAAAACCCCCTGAGCCCGGAGGAGATCCTCAAGGCCGTGGCCGAGTACTACGGTCTGCGCCCCGAGGAGATACGGGGCAGCGGACGGCGTAAGGAGGTGGTCATCCCCCGCCAGGTGGCGATGTACCTGGTCCGCGAACTGACCCACGCCTCTCTGCCCGAGATTGGCCAGTTCTTCGGTGGGCGCGACCACACCACCGTGCTCTACGCCATCCAGAAAATCCAGGAAAGCAGCGAGTTCGACACCGCCCTGCGCCAGGCCTTGAGGGCCATCCGGGAACGCCTGGGCTAGCACGCCCATCGCTTGGGGCGCCCGAGTTATTAACACCTGTGGATAACTCTGTGGATAACCTGTGGATAACCCTGTGGATGGCCCTGTGGATAACTCCATCGTCTTGGGCCCTGTGGATAAGTCGGGGATTTTTCCACAAGTTATCCACAGCCCTGAGCTGGTTATCCACAGAACTTATCCACAGGCCCAATTCGATAACCATCGGACTTAAATGAGGCTTATCCACATATCCACAGGCCCTACTACTACTACTGCTAGGTTTTAAAAATTTCAGGAGCCGTCTTTAAAAAATTGCCGGGGCCCTTAAAAAGCAACTGGGTGGGGTAGATTGCCTTAGAATATCTGGGCCTGGCGTGGCGTAAGCCCCAGCGGGAGGCAGTGTGGAGATACGCATCCCCAAACGCACCCTTACCGAAGGGCTCTCCATCCTGGAGCGCATCATCCCAAGCCGCAGCACCAACCCCATCCTGACCTATCTGCCCATAGAGGCTTCTGAGCGGGGCCTGACCCTCCAGGGTACCAACGGTGAGGTGGACCTCGAGGTCCGGCTCGCGGCCGAAGTCCAGGGCGCCGGGCGGGTGCTGGTACCGGCCTCGACCTTTGCCCAGGTGGTGCGCGGGGCCCCGGGTGAGCTCATTGAGCTAAGTCTTACCGGCGAGGGTCGGCTCGAGCTGTCCTCAAGCACCTTCAACACCCTGCTTTCCACCGCGCCTCCTGAAGGCTATCCCGAGCTTTCCTTTGCTCCGTCCCCCCAGGAGCGGATGCCAGCTCTAGGGCTGGCCCGGGCCATCACCCGAGTGCGCTATGCGGCCAGCCAGGAGGAGTACCGGGCCATCTTCCGGGGGGTCCAGCTTGAAATGTCCTCCCGGAGGCTTCGGGCGGTGGCTTCGGACGGTTTTCGGCTGGCCCGCTATGACCTGCCCCTGGAGGGGCTCCCCTCGCGAAAGCTGGTGGTCCCAGCGAGGACGGCCGATGAGATCGTCCGGGTGTTCAAGGACGCGGAGGAAGAACTGGCCTTCGCGGTGGAGGAAGGAAGCCTGACCCTGGCCGGCCGGGCGGTGCGGATGGCGGTCAAGCTGATGGAGGGGGAGTTCCCCGATTATGAGCGGGTCATTCCCCAGAGCTTCGTCCTCGAGGCCACCCTCCCGGCTGAGGCTTTCCGGGAGAGCCTGAAGCGGGTGGCGCTGATGGCCGATCGGAACAACCACCGGGTCAACCTGACCTTCACCCCCGGGCGGCTCGGCATCGATGCGGAGGGGGATTACGGCCGGGGCCGGGAGGAGATGGAGGTGGAGCTATCGGGCGAAACGCAGATGCTGGCGGCCTACAACGCCCGGTACCTGATCGAGGCCCTGGCACCCGTCGAGGGCGCCGTGCGCCTCAGGCTTTCGGGGCCGACCACCCCCAGCGTGCTCCAGGCGGTGGAGGACGCGGGCTACCTGGCGGTGGTGGTGCCTTTGCGGGTTTAGCGGACTGCTGGGTCTTGGGGCCGGGGTGTAAACTTTGAGACGGCATTAGAAGCGTTTCCAGCCAGGAGGCGGCATGACCACGATCGTAGAGGTGAGAGGACGCGAGGTGCTTGACTCGAGGGGCAACCCCACCGTGGAGGCCGAAGTGGCGCTCGAGTCGGGGGCCAGGGGGCGGGCGATGGTTCCCTCGGGGGCTTCCACAGGGACCCACGAAGCGGTGGAGTTGCGCGACGGAGGACCCCGGTACGGCGGAAAGGGGGTATTGCGCGCGGTGGCCGCGATCAACGAGCGTATAGCCGAGGAGATCGTCGGCCTCGATGCCCTCAACCAGGAAGCGGTCGACCGAGCCATGCTGGAGCTCGACGGCACCCCCAACAAGGGCAATCTGGGGGCCAACGCCATCCTGGCCGTCTCGCTGGCCACTGCGCGGGCAGCGGCCGAGGCTTTGGGGCTGCCCCTGTACCGCTACCTGGGCGGGGTGCAGGGGGTGACCCTGCCGGTGCCCTTGATGAACGTGATCAACGGGGGGAAGCATGCTGACAACAACGTGGACTTCCAGGAGTTCATGCTGGTGCCCGGAGGCCTGCCCAGCTTCAGCGAGGCCCTGCGGGCTGGGGTGGAGACCTTCCATGCCCTGAAGGCGGTTCTGAAGTCGAGGGGCTACAACACCAACGTGGGGGACGAGGGGGGGTTTGCCCCTGACTTGAGGTCGAACGAGGAGGCGGTGGAGGTACTTCTTACCGCCATCGAGAAAGCCGGCTACAAGCCTGGCCAGGACATCGCCTTGGCCCTCGACCCGGCCAGCTCTGAGTTCTATCAGGAGGGCAAGTATGTGCTCCAGGCCGACGGGAAGGTCCTTTCGGGGCCCGAGATGGTGGAGTACTGGGAGAGCTGGGTGCGCCAGTACCCGATTGTCTCTATCGAGGACGGGCTGGCCGAGGACGACTGGGAAACCTGGAAGCTCCTCACCGAGCGGCTGGGCGCGCGGGTGCAGCTCGTGGGGGACGACCTTTTCGTGACCAACCCGGCCATCCTGAAGCGGGGCATAGAGGCGGGGGTAGGGAACTCCATCCTGGTCAAGGTCAACCAGATCGGCACCTTGAGCGAGACTTTGGAGGCCATCCGGCTGGCCCAGCGCTCGGGCTATACCACCATCCTCTCCCACCGCTCGGGCGAGACCGAGGACACCACCATCGCCGACCTGGCGGTGGCGGTCAACGCGGGGCAGATCAAGACCGGTTCGTCCAGCCGCTCAGACCGCCTGGCCAAGTACAACCAGCTTCTGCGCATCGAGGAAGAGCTGGGGACTGGGGCGCGCTTTTTGGGGTTTGAAGCCTTCAGAAAGTAGGCGCAGGGGCCCCCGGGGGGAGCAATGGGACTCACCAAGCGCACCAAGATCGTGGCCACCCTGGGCCCGGCTTCGCGTTCTCCAGAGATGATCCGGGCCCTCATCGAGGCAGGGGTGGACGTTTTCCGCCTCAACTTCTCCCACGGTTCGCCTGAGGACCATCGCCAGTCGGTGCAGATGGTGCGGGCCGCCTCGGCTGAGCTTGGCCGCACCGTGGCCATCCTCCAGGACCTGCAGGGGCCCAAGATCCGCTGCGGGCGTTTCCGCGAGGGGGCGGTGGAGCTCCGGGCTGGGCAAAAGTTCATCATCACCGCGGAGCCGGTGGAGGGGGATGAGACCCGGGTTTCCACCACCTACCGGGGTCTGCCAGACGACGTGCAACCAGGCCAGGTGCTGCTGCTGGACGACGGCAACATTCGCCTGCGGGTGGACGAGGTTCGGCAAAGGGACATTCACACCACGGTGCTGGTGGGGGGGCGGCTTTCCAACAACAAGGGCATCAACATCCCTGGGGCCGACCTTTCGATTCCTGCGCTTACCGATAAGGACATCGACGACATCGCCCTGGGGGCGGAGCTCGAGGTGGACTGGGTGGCCATCAGCTTCGTGCGCAGCCGCGACGACCTGCTTCTGGCCCGCCACTACCTGACCCGCTACAACTCCCGGGCCCGGCTGATGGCCAAGATCGAAAAACCCAGCGCGGTGGCCCGCTTTGACGAGATTCTTGAGGAGGCCGATGGGATCATGGTGGCCCGGGGCGACCTGGGGGTGGAGATGCCCTTGGAGGAGGTTCCGGCGGTGCAGAAGCGGATCATCCTCAAAGCGGTGCAGGCTGGCAAGGCGGTGATCACCGCCACCCAGATGCTGGAGTCCATGGTCAAGAACCCCACCCCCACCCGGGCCGAGGCCTCGGACGTGGCCAACGCCATCTTCGACGGCACCGATGCCATCATGCTCTCGGCCGAGACCGCGACGGGGCAGTATCCGGTGGAGGCGGTCTCCTTCATGACCCGGGTGGCCAGGACCATCGAGGCCACCCAGGAGTACTACGACCGGTTGAACGCCCTGCGCCCTCCACCCACCCGGACTGTCCAGGACGCCATCGCCCGAGCGGTGGACGACGTGGTGGAGTCCACCGGGGCCAAGGCCGTCGTAGTCTTTACCGCTACCGGTGGGGCAGCCCGGCGGGTGGCGCGTACCCGGCCCCCGGTGCCCATCCTGGCCCTCACCCCCAACCCCCACGTGCGCAACCAGCTCGCCTTGGTCTCGGATGTGCTGCCCCTTCTGGCCCCCGACCCCAAGGATACCGACGATATGGTGCAGATAGCGGTGGAGAAGGCCAAGGAAACCGGTCTGGTGGGGCCGGGAGAGTACGTGGTGATTGCCGCTGGGGTGCCCTTTGGGGTGCGGGGGACCACCAACATGATCCGGGTCGAGCGGGTGAGCTAGGGCCTGCGGCAGCGGCGCAGCCTCAGCTTCTGGCGGGCTCGAGCCAAGCAGGCCACCTCCTCCTCGGAAAGGCCCAAGCCCTCCCGTAGAATCACCGAGTCGGCCAGGGCCTGGGCCTCCTGGGTTTTTCCCTGACGCAGCAGGCGGTCCAGGCCATCGGCCAGCGCTTCGAGCCGTCCCTCCTCCCACCGGTTGCGCGCCGTACTGGGCAGCACCACCCGTTCGGCCTCCCTGGGTTCCAGCTTGAGCATCCCCCCGCCCAGGGCGTGGCCCTCGAGCTCCACGCTTAGCTGGGTGAGCGAACTCTGCCACAAGGCGGCCAGGGCCCTGGCCCCGAGGCCCTGGGGGTGGACGGCGTAGAGGCTGTTCGAGAGTAAAACCCTGGCCTCGTTGACCACCAGCCGGGGCTCGCCCATGTACACCAAGAAGGCCTCGGGCCCACCCCCGGGGCAGAGGCTGTACCAGGGTTGGCGCCGCCGGCACTGGTAGGCCCGGTGGACCTGGGCAGCCTGGCCGGCTTCCAGATAGGCCGCCACCGCGGGGGGCAGGGGGGCCTCGGGTGGAATCGAGAGCAAAAAGCCAGCCTGCCCCTTTTGGCCCGCTTCTTGCCAGTCGGCAGAGGTGAAGCGGAGGCCCCGGAGCCCCCGACCCCGCCACAGCGCCGCCCGTAGAAAAGCCTGGGGGATGCCCTGCTGGGCCGCTTCGGCGGGGCTTAGGTGGAAGAAGCGGTTGTGGCCGGTGACGTAGCCGATGTCCACCCGGGCCACCTGGCCCAGGCGCAGGGCGGTGGGCCCGGCCAGCCGCAGGTAGAGCTCGCGCTCCTCAGGGGAAAGCCAGTACAGGGGGAGCCGGGCCTCACCCCCCAGGGCGAGCAGATTCACCCGCACGGCCTTTGGGGTGGGCAGGGCAAGCTGCTCCAGCCCGGCCGGGTCTGGCAGGTCTACCAGCCAGGCGGCCGCCCGGCCATCCGGCATGGGCCGGCGGCCTTCGGCCAGGAGCAGCAGGGTGTCCTGGTTCAGGCGGGGAAAGAGGCTTTTTTGGAAGCTGATGAGCCAGATCTCCTCGAAGGAGCGGCTAAGGTGGTCCAGGACCGGCCTCGCATACGCCGCATGGGCAATCTCAGCGGGCACCACCATGGCCAGCCGCCCTCCAGGCCTGAGCCAGGCCACCGCCCGCAGCAGGAAAGGGGCCCAGGCGCTCGAGCGGCCGCTCAGCCGGAGGCCTGCCTTTGCCAGAGCTTTTTGCAAGCCGGGAAAGCGCTGGTAGCGGATAAAGGGCGGGTTGCCCACCACCGCGTCCACCTGGCCTGGGGGTTCCAGGTCGAAGAAGTCGCCCTGGCGGAGGTGGGCTGGGGGGAGGTCGAAGCGGGCCCTCAGCCAGGCAGCCGTGCGCCGGTGGGCCTCTTCGTCCAGCTCCACCCCGAAGACCTGGGCCCTGGGGTCCCCCCCCATCCCGGCCAGGCGCTCGCTGGCCGCGGCCAGGAACACCCCGCCGCCAAAAGCCGGGTCGGCGACGGTTTCCCGCGGAGCGCGCAGGGCCCAGCGCACCAGGAAGCGGGCCACCCCGGCGTCGGTGTAGTAGGCGCCTAGGGCCTTGGCCACTGGGGCGGGAGGACCTTCCAGAATCATCCAGGGCCCTACTCCACCGTCACGCTCTTGGCCAGGTTGCGCGGCCGGTCCACATCGCGCCCCAGGAGCACCGCGGTCTCATAGGCCAAGAGCTGCAGCGGCACCACGCTGACCACCGGGGCCAGCAGGTGGTGAATTCTGGGGACGTAAATCACGTCCTGGGCAAAATTTCGCACCTCGCTGTCGCCCTCGGTGGCCACCGCGATCACCCGCCCGCCCCGGGCCCGCACCTCCTGGATGTTGGAGAGGGTTTTCTCGTAGAAGGGGCTTTGGGTGGCAAGCACCACCACAGGAAGCCGCTCGTCAATCAGAGCAATAGGGCCGTGCTTCATCTCGCCGGCGGGGTAGGCCTCGGCGTGAATGTAGCTGATCTCCTTGAGCTTGAGGGCCCCTTCGTAGGCGGTGGGGGCCTGGATGTGCCTTCCCAGGAATAGGTAGTCCTGGGCCTGGTGGTACTTCTCCGCGACGTGGGCGATGTGGGGGCGCTGTTCCAGGACCTCCTCCACCAGCCGGGGCAGCTTGCGCATCTCCTTGAGGAACTCCCGTGCAGCGGCCTCGTCCAGGCTGCCCCGGCTCCGACCCATCCAGACTGCGAGCATCCCCATTGCAGCCAGCATGGCGATGTAGGCCTTGGTGGAGGCCACCCCGATCTCCGGACCGGCGTGGATGTAGAGGGTATCGTCGACCTCGCGGGTGATGCTGCTGCCTTTGACGTTGATTACCCCCAGCGTTGCGGCACCCCTGCGCTTGGCCTCGCGCAGGGCCTCCAGGGTATCTATGGTTTCGCCCGACTGGCTGATGCCGATGGCCAGGGTTTTTTCGTCCACTATGGGATCGCGGTAGCGGTACTCGGAGGCCACCTCGATTTCCACCGGTACCCGGGCCAAAGCCTCCAGGAGGTACTTCCCTACCCAGGCTGCGTAGTAAGCGGTGCCGCAGGCCACGATGTGCACCTTGTTGTAGTGGGTGGGCTCGAGGCCGAGCCCAAGCTCGACGGTGGCTTCCTCCTCGTAGAGCCGGCCGCCCAGGGTGTTCTCCAGGGTCCGGGGCTGCTCGTAGATCTCCTTGAGCATGTAGTGGGGGTAGCCGCCCTTCTCGGCCGCCTCGAGGCTCCACTCCACCGTCTCCACCACCCGTTCCACCGGGTTGCCGGCGAGATCGGTGACCCGCACCCCCTCGCTACTTACCACCGCCATGTCCCCGTCTTGGAGGAAGATGACCCGCCGGGTGTAGGGCAGGAGGGCCGGCACGTCCGAGGCCACGAAGTTCTCTCCCTCCCCCAGCCCGATCACCAGGGGGCTTACGGTGCGGGCCACCACGATTTCCTCGTGGTTTTTGTGGGCCACCACCAGGGCATAGGCCCCGTAGGCCTCCGATAAGGCCAGCCGCACCGCCTCGACCAGGTCGCCCCGGTACTTTTCCTCGATCAGGTGGGCCAGCACCTCCGAGTCGGTCTCGGAGCTGAAGGTGTGGCCCCGGGCGATCAGGCCCTCCTTGAGGGCCAGGTAGTTCTCGATGATGCCGTTGTGCACCACCACAATATCGCCTTTCTCGGTGCTGTGGGGGTGGGCGTTGGGGTCGGTGGGGGCCCCATGGGTGGCCCAGCGGGTGTGGCCCACCCCAAAGTGCCCCTCCAGGCGGTGCTCCGCCAGGCTGTCGGCCAGCACCTGGAGCTTGCCCGCCCGCTTGACCACCTCGAGCCGCCCGTTGACCTTGACCGCAATCCCCGCCGAGTCGTAGCCGCGGTACTCCAGCCGCCTAAGACCGTCCAGAATAACCTCGCTCGCGTTGCGAAAGCCCACGTACCCTACGATTCCACACATTTGCAAACCTCTCGCGCGCCCAGCGTCCGGGGACGCTGCCCTATACATTCCTCCTCTGGCCCCCGGGGCCAGAGGACCTGCCGTTGAGCCTTCCTAGATTTTTCCCGGTGAGCCCTGCCCCGCGGTTGTCCGGCGCTCGCGCAACCGGCTTTCCCTTGGGGCTTGACTGGCTTGGCCAGCGGAGAGGGAGGGGCTCGCTCCCTGGCGGCATCCGCGGAATCCTTCGATCTTTTGCAGCCTGGCTGCTTATCCCCTGTCCGGGGACCGCCCCCTCGTAAGGTGAAAACTCACCCCCTGCGCTCCTCCTTTTTTGTAGCCCTCCTTTCTGGGGTCTTAATGAACCCCCTTTCATCCTACCCTTTTTTCCCCAATAGGCCCGTTCATACTTGACAGCACAGTCTGGACGCGGTTATGATTCGCGCGGATGTGCAAGGTGAGAGCTTCTTGAGCCCGGTGAGGGAGAAGCCTTGCCGCCGTCCATCGCGGGTGCTGGGGTCTGGGAGAGGAAACACGGCAACTCGCCCCGTATAGTTCCCAGCCTCCGCAAAATGCCAAGGAGGCAAGATGAAAAAGAAGCTAGTGGTCTACTTGGCCGGCCTGCTGACCGTGCTCGGTCTGGGCTTCGGCCAGGCCCAGTTCTCCGATGTACCTGCGGGGCACTGGGCCAAGGAGGCTGTTGAGCGCATCGCAGCCTGCGGGCTCATCACCGGTTTCCCGGACGGCACCTTCCGGGGCAACCAGAACCTGACCCGCTACCAAGCCGCCCTCATCTTCCAGCGCCTGCTGAACGAGATTCAGCAGGGTGGTGAGTGCGTTCGGGGCAGCGGGCAGGGTCTGAGCGAGGAGGACCTGACCGCCATTCGCAATGCCCTGCAGGAGCTGGCCGCTGAGCTGGCTGCTTTGGGCGTGCGGGTCTCGGCCCTGGAGGACAACGCCGCCACCAAGGACGACATCGCCCGCCTCGAGGCCGCCTTGGAGGAGCTGAAGGCCATGCGGGCCCAGCCGGCTGAGCCCGCCCCAGGCATCGACGAGGCCGCTTTGGCCGACCTGGCCGACCGGGTGGAGGCCGCCTCGGTGGCCGCCGACACCGCGCTGGCCCAGGCCCAGGCGCTGGCCGAGCGGCTTGAGCGGGTGGAGGGCGATGTGGCTGCGCTCAAGACCCAGCTCGAGGCCGATGCCGATAGCATCCGTGCCCTCAACGAGCTGGCCGTGCTGCTGAACCAGGACGTGCTCAGCCTGCAGGACCGGGTGACCGCGGTGGAGAAGCAGCTCGCGCAGCTCGGCGAACGGCTGGGCGAGATCAACTTCGACGAGTTTGCCAACCGCGAAGACGTGAGCGCCATCCAGGAGTTCGCCACCGCCCTGCGGGCCGACCTGGTGCGCCTGGCCGACCGGGTGAGCGCCCTCGATGCCCGCGTGGGCGGCCTGGACAGCCGCCTGGCTGCGGTGGAAGGCACCCGCCCCACCCTGACCGGTAACATCCTGGCCCGCTACGGCTACCGCATTCAGTCCGGTTCCCCTGACTTCGACATCGACCGGCTCTTCCCGGCCACAGGGTTCGCCCAAGACAGCGATGGGCCCGACTTCACCACGCAGGCGGACTCTTACTTCCAGACCGACCTGACCTTCGGCATCAAGCGCACCCCCACCACCACCACCGGGTTTAACCTCTCCGAGGCCAACGCCACCATTCGCTTCAGCGGGGGCAACGGCCAGATTCAGGTGCCCGGCAACACCGTCGCTTTCCGCAGCGCTGCCGTGGTGGGCGATGTGAACGGGCAGCCGGTGGCCATCCGCTATAACGTGAACAACACCTTCCGCTTCACCCCCTACTTCATGAACAACGGTTCGGATCCGGCGGGCAGCGGCGTGGTGGTCACCGCCAACCTGAACAAAGCCCTGCTCGCGCCCAGCTTCACCATTGCCCTGGGCAGCACCGCCAGCGCGACCACCCAGGCCAACGCAGGCGATGGCGACTACTTCGGTATCCGCGGTACCGTGAGCCTGCTGGGCCTCAACCTGGGGGTCAACTACGCCGAGAACAACTTCGTGGCCGGGCCGGCCAACCGCCGCGCCCTCGCGGGGCTAGACCTGAGCGGCAAGCTGCTGGGCCTGCTGGATCTGCAGCTCGAGGGCATCAACTCCAACAACGTTGCCACCAACACCGCCGACACCCTGTTCTATGCGCAGGCCGGCCTGGGGCTGGGCCCCATCAGCCTGCGGGCCAACTACCGCTCCATTGACACCGACTTCGCCAACGGCGACTGGCCCGGTGGCGCCAACGCCGCGGGTCTTTCCCGCAACGACACCGACCGCATCTTCAACCCGGCCAGCGCTGGTACAGGCTTCGGTGTGATTGCCGGCGCCGACCTGGGCTTCATCAGGCTGAACGGCTACTTCGACAGCAAGAGCAACTACTCTACCTTGGCCAACCCCACCACCGCCTTCGGTGTAGGCGCGGTGCTGGGCCCACTGGCGGGCTTCAACGTTACCGGCTACTTCAACAGCCTGACGGTCGGCGGCACCACCACCTACTCGACCACCAGCCCCTACTCCAACCAGGGCCCGGCCACCCGCGCGGCCTTCGGCACCAACCTTGGGGTGCGCCTTGCCCACGACGGTGCGGCCTCCAGCGCACTCATCCGCGGCTTGAACCTGGCCTTTGAGTTCCGCAGCTCCGATGGTGCCAACGCCGCCTTCAGCTCCAACGGCGCCCGCACCGACTTGGTGGGCGAGGCTAGCTACGCTCTGACCCTGGGGCCCATCACCATTACCCCCAACTTCCGCTTCCACGGTTATACGGCCGCAACCACGCCCGGCACCGAGGTGAACTACACCACCCTCAAGTACGGCGTTCAGCTTTCCACCCAGCCGCTCTTCTTCGGCCTTAGCCTGAACGGCGCCTTTGCCCAGCGCAACACCGACTTTGCGGCCGGCACCGACGCCAGCGAGACCCTGATCCGCCTGGGCGTGAGCCTGGCCGACTTCCTGCTGCCCGGGGCCACCCTGGCGGTGGATGCCGCCCAGCTCACTGGCACGGGCGTGGGGGCCTTCACGACCCGCGCTGCCAACACCCCCTTCGACACCACTGTTGACCGTCTCTTCAACGGCCCCAGCGCTGGCTTTGGCCCTGTAGCCCCGGCTACGGGCGACGGCGGTGTGAAGGGTCTGCAGGTGCGCTACACCTATGCGGGCTGGGGCGTCTGGTGGGGCGTCTTCGACCTCGACAACAACGCCACTGACTTTGCCACCATCGAGAACACCGTTCGTGCCTTCCGCATCTTCTACACCCTGAACTTCTAGTCCAGGGATTTATCCGGCCCCGCCCCCAAGGGGCGGGGCTCCTTTTTTACAGCAGCCCGGCCCGGGCCAGAAGGGCCTTGGGGTTGGGGTCGCGCCCCATGAAGCGGCGGAAGAGCTCGGCGGGCTCGGCGGCGTTGCCCTGGCTCAGGATGTGGGCGATGAACTCCTCCCCGGTCTTGCGGTTGAAGATGCCCTCGGCCTTGAAGCGGGAGAATGCATCGGCGTCCAGCACCTCGGCCCACTTGTAGGAGTAGTAGCCCGCGGCATACCCCACCGGGTGGCCGAAGAGGTGGGCGAAGCCGGCCACGAAAGCGAAGGACTCGGGCAGGGGGGCCGGGAAGAAGGGCTGCATCACCTCCCTGGCGTAGGCCACCACGTCGCCCTTGGCCGGGGTGTAGTGCACGTGCAGATGGAGGTCCAGGGTACCGAAGGCCAGCTGGCGCATGCCCAGGAGGGCGGCCTGGTGGTTGCGGGCCCGTTGGAGCTTTTCGAAGAGCTCTTCTGGCAGGGGTTCGCCGGTCTCGTGGTGGCGGGCGAAGAGGTCCAGGGCCTCGCGCTCCCAGCACCAGTTCTCCATGATCTGGCTGGGCAGCTCCACGAAGTCGCGGGCTACCTGGGTGCCGGCCAGGCTCTGCACCTCCACGCTGGAGAAGGCCAGGTGCAGCAGGTGGCCGAACTCGTGGAAGATGGTCTCCACCTCGCGGTGGGTGAGTAGGGCAGGCCGGTCCCCCACCGGGGGGGTCAGGTTGGCACAGATGAGGCCCAGGTGGGGCTCGCCCCGGCGCACCCCGCGATAGAGGGTGTTCATCCAGGCCCCCCCGCGCTTGTTCTCCCGAGGGTGCCAGTCGGTGAAGAAGCGGCAGATGAGCTCGCCCTGGCGGTGGATCTCGTAGACCCGTACCTCGGGGTGCCAGGTTTTTACCCCGCCCACCTCCCGCACCTCTACCCCAAAGACCCGCCGCGCGATTTCGAAGAGACCCTCCAGCACCCTGGGCAGAGGAAAGTAGGGGCGCAGGGCTTCCTCGTCGAGGTCGTAGAGGGCCCGGCGCTGTTTCTCGGCATAGTAGGCGATGTCCCAGGGGGCTAGGGTGGGCGCCTCGGGGCCCTCCAGCTCGCGGCGGAAGGCCTGCAAGGCTTCCAGCTCGCGCTTGAAGTGGGGTTCGTAGGCGGCCTTCAGCTCCTCCTCGAAGCGCAGGGCTCGCTCGGCGCTGCCAGCCATGCGGTCTTCCAGCACGTAGTCGGCGAAGTTGGCGTAGCCCAGAATCTGAGCTTTCTCGCGCCGGAGGGCCAGGATCTCCTCGATCAGGGGGCGGTTGTCGTGGCTTCCCTGGGTGGCCCGGGTGTAGTAGGCCAGGTAGGCGGCCCTGCGAATCTCGGGGTCGTCCAGGTAGGTCTGCAGGGCCTGAAAACTGGGCTGCTGCAGGGTGAAGCGGTAGCCCGTTCGTCCCCGGGCCTGGGCGCTTTCTCGGGCGGCTTTTCGGGCGCTTTCTGGCAGGCCTTTCACCTGGTCTTCGTCCAGGTAGAGCTCCCAGGCCGCGGTGGCGTCGGTAAGGTTTTGCTCAAACTGCGCCGTGAGCTCGGCCAGGCGGGTGTTGATGGCCTCGAGCCGGGCCTTTTTTTCGGGGGGCAGGTCGGCCCCCTGGCGGCGGAACTGGTCCAGGCGGAGCTTGAGGAAGCGGGCCCACTCGGGGCTGAGCTCCTGGGCTGCGGGGCTTTGGGCGAGCTCTCTGAGGGCCTGGTAGAGTTCGCTCGAGAGCTGGACCCGGGTGGTGAAGGCGGTGACAGGGGGGATGACAGCGCGGTAGGCCGCCCGCAGCTCGGGGGTGGAGGCTACGCTCTCTAGGTGGGCCACCAGGTTGAAAGCGAAGTAGAGGCGCTCCCCCAGCCGGTCCAAGGGCCGCAGGGTGTTCTCCAGGGTGCGGGGGCCCGCTACCCCGAGGAGGGCCTCCAGCTCAGCCTCGGCCTCCCGGAGCAGGGCCTGGATGGCTGGCTCAATGTGGGCGGGCTGTATCTCGTCGAAGGGGATGTCGAAGCGTATCTCCGTCAGGGGGTTTTTATCCATGGGGCCTCAGTATATTTGGGTCGGGTTTCAGGCAAAGAGCCTCAGGCTCCCATTCCCGAGAACTGGCGGAGCCCCTTGCGCCAGAGCCAGCGGTTGAGAACCCAGAAGAGCACAAACCAGACCCCCAGCACCACGAAGCCATGGCCGGGCACGGGCAGCCCGGCAAAAAGCGAGGCGGGGAAGTAGACCAGATAGGGGAAGGGCGTGAGCAGGGCCAGCGTCCGCACCGCCTCGGGGAAGACCGAGAGGGGGGCGATGAGCCCCGAGAGGAACAGGTAGGCCACGAACCATAGCTCCTCCACCGCCGCGGCCCGCTCGGTCCAGAAAGCGAGCAGGGCAAAGGTGTACTGCATCAAAAAGCGCAGCAAAAAAGCCGCTGCTGAGGCCAATAGGCCGAGCAGAAGGTCCCCTATCTCCGGCACAAAGCGGGCCTGGGGGTAGATCAGCAGGAACACCGCCACTATGGCGAGCCCAAAGGGGAGCCGGGTCAGGCGTTCGGCCAGGTGCTGGATGAGGTGGTCCCATCCTGGGTCCAGGGGCCTCAGGAGCTTGAAGGAGAGGCGCCCCTGTACCACATCGTCCTGGAACTCCCAGACCACCCAGACGATGGTGAGCTGGCGCACCAGGAACACGCACAGGAAGTAGCGGGCGAACTCCGAAGCTGAGAGGGCGAAGCTGCCTCCCTCGGCGGCCTCGGTCCAGACGCCCATCAGGATAAGGGGCAGAGCAGAGGAAAGGGCCCACAAGACAACCTCGGCCCGGTACTCCAGGAAGTAGGCGTACCAAACAGACAAGAGAACGTAGAGCTTGCGCAGCATGCTTTGACCCAAAGGACCGAGCCAGGCGGTCTATGCTGAAGTATATGTTTTCATGGCTGGAGTCCTGGGGGTACGAGGCCCAGGGGGGGCGTGACCTGCGGATTGACTGGCTGAGGGGGTTCTGCCTCTTTGCCATGACCATAGACCACATAGGCGGGGAGTCCTTTTTGTATGTGTTTTCGGGCCGGCTCAACTTCTACATCAGCGCGGCCGAGGGGTTCTACTTTATCTCGGGCCTGACCCTGGGTCTCCTGGCCAGCCGCCAGACCCTCTTGCAGACCCTCGAGCGAACCTTTTCCCGCACCCTGGTGCTCTACCGCACTGCTGTTCTTATCGCTTTGGGCTTCATGGCCCTGAGCCTGCTCGGGCTCAAGGTCTGGTACGACCCCTGGGACCGAAAGCAAAACCTAGTGGAGTTCGTGGCCGGGGTCCTGACCCTCCAGAACGGCTACAATGGCTCGGAGATTCTGGGGCTCTACGTACTCTACATGCTCTTTGCCCCGCTGGCCTTCTGGCTGATGTACCGCGGGCGGACCTGGGTGGTGCTGCTGGCGGCGGGCGTGGTCTACGGGCTAAGCCAGGCCTACCCCCAGGTGGTGGGGGCGCCCATCGCCTCGGTCTTCAAGGCCGCAGCCTGGCAGATTCTGTTCTTCGGCGGGATGGTGCTGGGCTTTCACCGCCAGGCGCTGGCCCGGTTTTGGGCGGCAAGGCCGCGGTGGCGGGATGCTCTGGGGGCGGGCGTTTTGCTCCTGGCAGGGCTCATGCTGGTTGGGCATGTCCGGGGCTGGTTTCCTTCCGTAGACCAGGCAGTGCTGGGCCCGGCCCACACCGAGGCCCTGGTATGGCCAAGGCTTCTTTTGGTGGCCCTGTACCTGCAGGCCTTCTACCTGCTGGTTACCTGGTTCTGGCGCCCTCTGGCGTGCGGGCTGGGCTGGTTTTTGCTGCCCTTGGGCTCGGCCTCCTTGTGGGCCTTCACCTGGCACCTTCTGGTCATGGTCCCCCTCTACAACCTGACCGACTACTGGGCCCTGACCCAGAACCCGTGGATGGGAACACTCCTGCAGACCCTGGCCCTGGGGGTGATCTGGGGATCCATCCTGCTTTACCGCCGCTGGCGCGCCCGTGTCCTCTAGACCGTGCCCAGCCTGGCCTCATCGTCTAGGTTGGCTTCCGCTTCTTCCTTCCTATCCTGGGTTTGCCCCTCGAGCCGGCGGATTTCCTCGATGAAGTTTTCCAGACTATCGAACTCGCGGTAGACCGAGGCGAAGCGGATGTAGGCCACCGGGTCGAGCTCCTTGAGGAAGGCTAAAGAGCGCAGGCCTATCTCCTCCGAGGTGATCTCCATCTCCTTGACGGTGTCCTCGAAGCCAAAGGCGAAGGCCTGCAGGACGCTGGGGTCGATGGGCCGCTTGCGGGCGGCCAGGGTCAGCCCTCGCAGCAGCTTGTTGGGGTCGAAGGTTTCCTTGCGGCCGGAGCGCTTGATGACCACCAGCGGTTCCACCTGGGCCCGCTCGTAGGTGGTGAAGCGCCGCCTGCAAGCAGGGCACTCCCGCCGTCGGCGGATCACCGAGCCCTCGTCCGAGGGGCGGGAGTCCAACACGCGGCTGTCGGGGTGTCCGCAGAAGGGGCAGTTCATGGCAGTTCCCGCAGCAGGTCGTAGATCTCCGGCTGATGGGGGGGGTCGGGCAGCAGCACCTCCAGCATCTGCCCCCGCACCCCCTCCGAGACCATGGAGCCGAGCGCCACCGCCACCCGCACCAGGGGCCTGTCGTGCTCCTCGCTCACCGGGTCGCGGCTGGGGATGACCCCGTTGACCCGCACGTTGGTGGGGAAGATGCGCGTGGCCCCTTCGATCAGGCCTGCCACCGCACCCCGGATGGCCGCCACGTGGGGCTGGTCGCGCTGAAGGGGGGGGAGCACCAGGGTCACGAAGCCGCCCCCGCTCAGGTAGCGCAGGCCCTGCTGGAGCACGTAGAGGCTCGACTTCACGTCGGCGTTCAGAAGGTCGTACCACTCGGTTTCCAAAAGCTCCACGAAGGGGGTCTTGCTCTCAGCGCTGGTCACGTGCACGATGCCGTCCAGCATGCCGAAGAGCTCCTCGATCTTCTCGAAGGTGCTCATCACATCCAGCACCACCGACATATCCCCCCGGATGGGGATGGCGGTGGCCCCGAGCTGTTCTACCTCAGAGGCGACGGCGGTGGCCATCTCCACATCGGGGTCCACGGTGATGAGCGTGGCCCCGTTGCGGGCGTAAGAGCGGGCGATGGAGCGGCCGAAGCCCCTACCGGCCCCTGTGACCATCACCACCCGCTGCTCCAGACCTAGCAAATCTCGTGAAAATTCGACCATTAGCCCCCATCATAGCGCAAAGGGGGCGGCCTAGTCGGCAGCCTGGGGCAGCCGCAGGGCTTCCTCCAGGCCCTGAAGCTTCAGGAAAACCTCGGCCAGGTGGGGGTCCAGGTGGCCCCCGAGCGCGCTGCGCCAGAGCTCGCAGGCGGCCTCCAGGGGCATCATGGCCTCCTTATAGGGGCGTTTGGAGCAGAGGGCGTCGAAGACGTCACAAACCGCGAAGATGCGGGCTGGGAGGGGAATCTGTTCACCAAGGAGGCCATCCGGGTAGCCGCGCCCGTCGTAGCGCTCGTGGTGGTGGCGCACCACCTGGCGGGCTCCTTCCGGCACGAAGGGCAGGTGGCGCACCAGGTCATCGCCAAGCTGGGTGTGGGTTTTCATGGCCTCGAACTCTTCGGGGGTGAGCCGGCCCGGTTTGAGCAGGATGGCATCGGGGATGGCCAGCTTGCCCACGTCGTGCAGGTAGGCCCCCCAGCGCAGGTCTCGCAGTGCGGTCTCGCCGAGGCCCAAAGCCCGGCCCAGCGCCTCGGCCATGGCGGCCACCCGGTCGGTGTGGCCGGCGGTCTCCCGGTCGCGGGCCTCTATGGCCAGCCCGATGGCCCGTAGAGCCCCCTCGTAGGCGGCCTCGAGCTGCCGGGTGCGCTCCAACCGCAAAAGCAAGGCCCCCAGCATCTGGACCGCTCCCTTGAGCAGGCGAACCTCGGCGGGGCCCCAGCCTGGGCTGGGCTCGAGGCGGAACAGGGCCAGCCCGGCCTCGAGCTCGGGCTCCTGCACCACCTTCATCAGGTAGAGCCCCCTGAGGCCCATTTCGGCGTAGGGCTTCAGCAGGGGGTGCTCCTGGGTGTCCCCCGCCTGCACCTCCTCCCCGGCGAAGACCCGCTGGGCCAGGGGGTGCTCGGCCGGCACGGGTTCTTGCAGGACCCTCTCTAGCCCATTCCCCAGCTGCCCGCTCAGGGCCCGCATGCGGTAGGCTGCTCCCTCCCGCACCCAAAGCCCTACCCCGTCGGCGTGGGCCATCCGGCGGATCTTCTCTAGGGCCTGGTTCAAGGAGGCGTCGCTGTGGCCCAGCATGAAGGAGAGCTCGAGCAAGGCGGTCTTTTCGGCCACCTCGGCCTCCAGGCTCTCGCTGGCCCGCACCCGCTCCAGGGTGTTGGCCGCGATGTTGCCGATGACCTGCATGAGGCGCACATCCCGCTCGGTGTAGGAGGCCACGCCGTTGCGGGCCGAGAGCAGGGCCCCCAGAGGCTCGCCCCTGGAGTTGATGAGGGGCACCGCGATCTCCGAGCAGGCCGGTTTGGCCTGGCGGAACAGGCCATAGGCCCGGGGGTCTTCATGGGCGTTGTGGCTCCAGATGGGGGCCCGGGCTTCCACTGCGGCCCAGCTAAAGCCCCGCCCCCGGGGAATCCGCCAGTCCAGGCCCACCAGAAAGAAGCCCGCCGCCGCGTAGCAGCGCATGTGCTGGCCATCGGGTTCAATCAAGAGCAAGGCAGCGTGCTCGGAGTTCATGAGGCGGACGGTCTCCCGCACCAGCCGCTTGGCAATGGCCGCGGTGCCCTTGAGGCCCCGCAGGGCCCCGCTCAGGGCCTCGATGACCTCGAACTCGCGGATGCGGGCCTCGAGTTCGGCCCGCTGCCGCCGTGCGGCCAGCAGCACCGCCACCTGCAAAGCGTACTGGCGGGCCACCTCCACCGAGTGCTCGGTGAAGGCCTGGTCGCGGAAGGCGTCCAGGTTAATCTCGGCCACCACCTCACCCCCAAGCCGGATGGGGAGGCAGAGGTTGGAGCGAATCTGCCGGACGCGCCCAGGGTGGCTGGCCGATTCGAGCCGCCGGGTGAGCTGCCCGTTGCCGGAGTGGGTGGCCTGGATGCGCTGGATTTCAGCCCGGTTGGCAATCCGGGGCTGGCCCTGCCGCCAGGCCTCGGGGTTGCCGTGCCAGGCCATGGCCTCTTCCTCGCTGCTCTCCAGGCCCAGGATGCCCTCGCCAAAGCCCTCCTGGGCTACAAAGACGAAGCGGTGACCCTGGCGCAGCCGGAGGCTTCCGGCCTGGGCCCCGGGCACCACCCGCACCGCCGACTGGAGCAGCTTGGACCAGAGCGCCTCGTCCGGGTGCTGCACCAAAGCCTCCATGGTCTGAAGCAGGGTGGTGTAGGCGCGCTCGAGGGGGCGCGCGGGAGGGTTTTTCCGCGTCCACTCCAGGTACCCCCAAAGCAGCGGAGCGCTCAGGGCTGCCTGAAGGGCAAGCCCCAGCAGCACCTCTTCCCCGAGGGGATAAAGCCCCCAAAGAAGACCGATATTGACGAGGAGCAGCAGGGCCATGGAGTAGAGCAGGGCCCCAATCCGGCTCCGGGCCGCCCAGCGGGGATAGAGCCAGCGCACTGCTATTGCCCCCGCAAGCAGGCTTAGCCCGTGAAGCCCGACGTGGAGGGCCACGCTGCTCGCTGGGGGGGCAGGGTAGGGAAGGTTATCGTCGATCCAGGCGTAAAGCCCCAGCGCCAAGAGGTTGATCCAAAGAAGGCCCAGCAGGGTGTTGCGCCAGCGCTGCTCCCCGTCCAGAATGGCCAGCGCTAGAAGGCCGAGCTGCAGGGCAAGGGTGAGCTCGGCGTAAAGCGCGGTCAGGTTGAGGAGCAAGGAGGTGCTGAGCGCAGCAAGGTTGAGGGCCGCGGCCAGCATGACCCAGGGCACTAGGCTCCAGCGCTCCCGGCCCCAGTGGGCCACCAGCAGCAGCGCGGTGATGAGTAGGGCGATGCCAACCCCTGCCGTTCCCACAACAACCTAAGGCTAGCCCAGCGGCTTTCTAATCTTCCGGCATTTGCACCAAGCCGCTACCCCTGCCGTTACGTGTGTCAGGGAAAAGTCACGCGCGATTTATGCCCCTCGGGCTGCCGCAAAGGCCCGGTAAAATCCAAGGCATGGACCTGCGCCCTTATCTGGAGACCGCCCTCGAGGCGGCCTACTTGGCCCAGGGCATCCACCAGTACTACCAGGCCAAAGGCTTCACCCAGCGCAGCAAGTCCACCCCCACCGACCTGGTGACCCAAGCCGACCAGGAGTCGGAGGCGGCCATCCGCGAGCTCATCGCCGCGCGCTTTCCTGACCATGTGGTGCTGGGGGAGGAGGCAGGGCAGGAGGGGGAGGGGGCCTTTCGCTGGATTGTGGACCCGCTGGACGGCACGGTGAACTACGCCCATGGGTTTCCCTTCTACGCGGTGAGCATCGGCCTCGAGGTGGGGGGCGAGGTGGTGCTGGGGGTGATACTGGACACCGCCCGGGGTGAGCTTTTCACCGCTACCAAGGGGGGCGGGGCCTATCTGAATGGGCGGCCCATCCGGGTCTCGAGCCGCGACCAACTCTTGGGTAGCCTGCTGGCCACCGGTTTCGCCTACGACGTGCACAAGGACCCGGAGAACGTCCACTACTTCCAGCGGGCCCTGGCCAAAGGGTTGATGGTGCGCCGGCCCGGGGCCGCCGCCCTCGACCTGGCCTATGTGGCCGCCGGTCGGCTGGACGGCTTCTGGGAGGTCAAGCTCAACCCCTGGGACGTGGCCGCGGGCTGGCGGATTCTCCTGGAAGCAGGGGGGCAGATGACGGGGCTGGAGGGGGAGGCCTACCGGCTTGGCAACCGCTACCTGGTGGCCACCAACGGCCTGATCCACCAGGCCCTCCTGGACACCCTTCACGGCCGGTAGGGCCTGGCCTGCCAGGGGTCTTCCGGCCAGGGGTGCTTGGGGTAGCGGCCTCGCAGCTCCTTGCGCACCTCGGGGTAGGTGTTCTCCCAGAAGCTCCGCAGGTCCTGGGTGATTTGGACGGGGCGCCCGGCAGGGGAGAGCAGGTGCAGCATCACGGGGGTGCGCCCCTCGTTGATCCGGGGGGTCTCGGCCAGGCCGAACAGCTCCTGGATCCTTACCGCCAACACAGGTGGGCGGCCATCGGGGAAGTAGGTGAGGCGAACGCGGGCCCCGCTGGGGACCTGGAGGCGGGTAGGGGCCAGGGCCTCGAGCCGCTCAGAGAGGGGCCAAGGCACCAGGCCCCTGAGCAGCTCTTCGAGGGGCAGGCGGGCGAAGTCCTCCCGGCGGCTCACCGGTGAAAGCCAGGGGAGGAGCCAGTCCTCCAGGGTTTCCAGCAGGTGGGCTTCGGATAGGTTGGGCCAGGCCTCCAAGGGCCGCCAGTGCCGCAGGCTCTCCACCCGAGCCTGCCACTGGCGGAGGGCTTCCGTCCAGGGCAAGAGGGCCAGCCCCTTCTGCCGCACCACCCGGCAGAGGAGGGGACCTTTCTGTTCCAGGGAGGGCTCCAGCGCCTCTCGGAACAGCACTAGCTCGCCCACCCGCTGCTGCCGCTCGGCCACCACACCCCGCTGTTCGTCCCACTCCACCACCTCCACCGTGCGGGCCAGGGGGAGCAGGGCCTCCGGCTCAAGCGGCGCGGCCAGGAAGATGCGCCCTTCTTCCACCCCTGCGTCCAGGTGGGCCACCGCCAGCCAGGGGGCCCCGGCCAGGGGGTCGTTCGGGGAGAGGCGCACCCCCCGTCCACTGACCAGCCGGTAGCGCAGCCGCTCGCCCGGGCGCAGGACCGCCAGCCGGTCGGGGTAGGCCAGGGCCAGGAGCCGGCCCACCGCCAGGGGGTCAGGGGGGTCCTTCAGGGGGGCTACCCCCAGCTGGGCGCGCCACCGCCGACTGAGCCGCTCGATGCGGCCAAGCAGGGCTTCGTCGGCCCCCGGGTTCTGCCCGGCCCGCCAGCGCTGCAGGGCTTCGAGGCGCAGGGTGAGGTCGGCCCCGGCCTCCCGCCAGGGGTCGCGCTCCTCCAGCAGGGCCGCCAGGTCTGCGGCCAGGGCGCCTAGGCCCAGGGCCCGCCCTTCTTCGAGCAGGTGGGCCAGCCGGGGGTGGGTGGGCCAGGCTAGGAGCCGCCGGCCCCGCTCGGTAAGGCGGCCCGATGCGAGGGCCCCCAGGGCCTCCAGCAGCTCCTCGGCCTGCCGGAGGGCGCCTTGGGGGGGTGGGGTGAGCCAGTCCAGCGCGAGGGGGTCTTGGACCCCCCATTGGCGGAGCTCGAGCAGAAGCGGGGCCAGATCAGCCTCCAGAATTTCGGGGCTTCGCTCGGGGCGGAGGTGGGCCAGGGTGGCCAGGCTGTAGAGCCGGTAGCAGACCCCGGGCCCGAGCCGTCCAGCCCGCCCAGCCCGCTGCTCGGCCACATCGCGGGTAACCCGCTCGGTCACCAGACGCGTAAGCCCGGTCCTGGGGTCGAAGCGGGGGCGCCGGGTGTACCCTCCGTCCACCACCACCCGGATGTCCTCGATGGTCAGGCTGGTCTCTGCGATAGAGGTGGAGAGCACCACCCTGCGCCGCTGGGGGTCAGGCAGGATGGCCGCCTGCTGGGCTGCCAGGGGGAGTTCGCCGTGAAGCGGGGCAATCTTGAGCCCAGGGTGCTGCTCGGCCAGCTGCCGCCCCACCCGGGCAATCTCGGCCGCGCCGGGCAGAAAGACCAGCACGTCACCGCTTTCCTCCCGTAAGATTCGGCCCACCGCTGCCGCCACCACCTCGCTTAGGGGGCCCTCGGGGTCTTTGGGCAGGTGGCGCACCTCTACCGGGTACTGCCTTCCCTCAGCCCGGACCACTGGGGCCCTCAGGAAGCGGGCCAGCCCTTCTGCCTCCAGCGTGGCCGACATCAGGAGGATGCGCAGGTCCTCGCGCAAGGCGGCCTGCACCTCCCGGCAGAGGAGAAGGCCCAGGTCGGCCTCGAGGCTGCGCTCGTGGAACTCATCGAAGATGACCAGCCCCACCCCCCTTAGCTCCGGGTCGTGCTGCAGCCGGCGAACGAAGAGACCCTCGGTCAGCACCAGGATGCGCGTGGAGGGTCCTTCGCGGCGCTCGAAGCGCACCTGGTAGCCTACGGTTCTGCCCACCTCCTCCCCCAGAAGGGCGCTCATCCGGGCGGCGATGCTTTTGGCGGCCAGGCGGCGCGGTTCCAGCATCCAGATCTGCCGGCCCTCTAGCCAGGCCTCCTCGAGCAGGGCCAAGGGCAGCGCGGTGCTCTTGCCGGCCCCCGGCGGGGCCTGCAGCACCAGGGTGTGCGCCCGGGCCAGGTGGGCGCGGATGGCAGGCAGGACCTGATAAATGGGTAGGGCCTTCTCCATAAGGGGAGCTTGGGCATTTGACGCAGGGCCGCCTCCCGCGGCCTGCTACCCTTGCAGTATGCCAGGGATTGCTTGGCTCGTGCTGCTCCTCGTGGCGGCCTGGATTTCAGCCCAGGTGGTGTTGCGCCCCAGCCTGTGGCGCACCCAGGCCCCTGCGTTGGGCGAGGTGTTCGGGGTTTGGGCCATTCTGACCGGGGTGTTGACGGCGCTTCTGCTCGCTCTTGCCGGCCTGCTGGCCCCGGGGGCTTTTCCTTTTGTCCGCTAAAGCGTTAGCAACGCGTTACGGGAATTTTTTGTGGCATTTTGGCAGTCTCCCTGGGGAGCATAGCTTATTTTGGGGGGGTATGCGTGCGGAGGAGTACCTACCCTGGGCCCTGAGCTTCATTGAGAGCCGGCGCGTGGTGGCGGTGGAGATAAACCCTGAAACAGGAGAGTACAAGGCGCTTTGTGAAAACGGCTCGAGCTATTTCCTGGAGCGGCTCGAGCAGGCCCAGGCCCTCCTGGAGGCTTTGAAGCGAATCCAGGCCGGGCCGGGCTAGGGGCCCTCGATGCGCTTGGCTCCGCGGTAGACCCGCTTGTAGAAGGGGCTGTCCAGGCTTTCGATGACCACCCGGCTGCCGTGGCTGCTGGCGTGGGCGAAGACCCCTCGGCCCAGGTAGATGCCCACGTGGTCTACCGCTCCTCCCCCGAAGCTGAAGAAAACCAGGTCGCCCTGGCGCAGGGCCCCCTGCACCGTGGGCAGCGCTGCCCACTGCTCGCGGCTGGTGCGGGGCAGCCTTATGCCCAGCTCGGCGAAGACCTGCTGCACGAAGGCGGAGCAGTCTACCGCCCGGTTGGACTGGGCTCCAAACACGTAGGGCAGCCCCAGATACTTGAGCACCACCTGGATCAGGGGGTGCTGGGGGTTGAAGTCGGTGTCCGCTGGGGGTTCGGGCGGGGGTTCTGGAGGTAGGGCAGCCTGGGGAATCCGCAGCACCTGGCCCGGGGTGATGACGGTGGAGGTCAGGTTATTTTCCTGCTGCAAAGCCTCCACGCTCGAGCCGTACCGACGGGCAATGGAGTAAAGCGTCTCCCCCCGCTGCACGGTGTGCTCCAGGGCTCTAGCGGGAAGCAAAAGCACTTGGCCCACGCTCAGGGTGGCGTCCTCCAGTCGGTTGAGCTGCATGAGGGTCTCCACCGTGGTCCCGTAGCGCCGGGCGATGGAGTAGAGGGTGTCCCCGCGCTGCACCGTGTGGGTTGGGCTGCTCTGGGACAGGGCCAGAGCGAGGAACCAGGGCAAAATTACAGCTTTGCGCATGTGACAAGTATATGTGTAAAAAAATGCCCCATGTCCTAACCAAACCTTCACAAAAAGGCCATGAATGAAGCGGGTGTTAAGGCCTCTAACCCCGCATTAAGGCCCCACTGGCCTGGCCTCTCACCATGCCTGCTTAGCGTGTGGGTGGGGCTGGTGCGGCCCCTTCCGAGAAGGAGGAATCTATGAAAAAAAGCCGATTCTTCGTCACCCTTGCGATGGCTACATTTTTCGGCCTACTTGCGCAGGCCCAGACCCAGTTTCGCGATGTTCCGGCAGGGCACTGGGCTCAGGAAGCGGTAAACTTTGCAGTGCAATGCGGTCTGATTGAGGGGTTTCCCGACGGTACCTTCCGTGGAAACCAGAACCTGACCCGCTACCAAGCTGCCCTGATTTTCTTCCGTCTGTACCAGACCAACCGCTTAGAGGATGCCCGGCCTGAGTGCCGCCTGGCGGTGGAGCGAGGGGCCCAGGAGGTAGCCCCGGAGATGGAGCAGCTCCGCCAGCGCTACGAGGCGCTGGAACGCACCCAGCAGGACCAGGCCGCCCGCCTGGCTGCGCTGGAGGCCGAGGTGCGGCGGGCCATTGAGGTGAGCCAGCAGGCCCAGGCCCTGCAGGAGCGCCTGGCTGCCCTGGAGCAGCAGGTGCAGCGCCTGGCCCAGGCGCCCACTGCCCCGCAGCCCCAGCCCGCCCCGGCCGGCCCCACCCCGGCAGAGCTTCAGGCCCGCATCGAGGCGCTAGAGCAGCAGGTGCAGCGCCTAGCCCAAGCGCCCGCCACCCCTGCAGCGCCCCAGGAGCTGGCGGCCCTCGAGGCCCGGGTGGCTGCCCTGGAAGAGCAGGTGCGGGCCAAGCCCGATGCTGCCCGGGTAGCCGCTTTGGAGGAGCAGGTGCGCAGCCTGAGCAACCAGGTCACCACCCTGCAGAACCAACTGGGTGAGCTGCGCCAGCAGGTCCAGCAGCCCGCTCCCGCGCCTGCGCCGCAGCCCCAGCCCGAGGTGCGCCCACTGCCCCCAGCCCAGCCCGCAGCGGTTGCGAAGCCCAGTTTCTACCTGGCCGCTGGCGCTGCCCTTGGCATTGTTCCACAGCCTTCGGCGGGCTTCTTTGACAGCAGCAACATCGCCGTAAGCGGGGCGGTAGGGGTGCGCGACGTGGCGGCGGGCTTCGGTTTGCGGGCTGGGGTGGACTACAACCTGGGTACCCAGGCCCTGGGGGTGGAGGCCTACCTCACCCGCCACTTCAGCCAAGGTCCGGTGGGCTTCTACCTGGGTGTTGGGGCCCGCTACCTGCCTGCCCTCACCGACCCTGTCTATGGCTCGGCGGCGGTGGGCCTCGAGTTCAACCCCCAGGGCTCGGTGGGCCTCTTCCTGGAGGCCAACCCCCGCTTCGAGCCCGGCCTGAACTTCGGGCTTGGGGCTAGGGCTGGTGTGAAGCTCAACTTCTAGGCCTTCTAGTCTGAGAAGAGGCCCTTTGGGGGCCTCTTCTGTTGGTATGCTCTGAGGGTGGGCTGGGCGCTGATTCCTGCTGGAATGCTCATCTACATAGCCCTCTATGCGGTGGTGCCCGTGCTGCCTGGATTGGAGCGCCTTTTTGGCGTACCTCCCGGCAGCGCCCACCTGGGCATAAGCCTGCCCTTTTTGGCCCTGGTGCTCCTTTCCCCCCTGGTGCCGCGCATTCCCCTCCCGGTGGGGGTCGTGGTTGGGCTGGGGCTTTTGGGGGTGGGGCTGATGGGTGTCTTGGCGGGCCTTTCACCTAACCTGGCCCTCTGGACCCTTTGCCGCACCCTGCAGGGGGCTTTTGCGGCGCTGGTGCCCGGGCTTTCGCTGGCCCTGCTGCCCCGCCTTTTTCCAAAGCGGCACGCCCAGATGGCGGGTCTCTGGATAGCTGGGAACGTGCTCGGTGGGGGGCTTGGCCGGGGGCTGGGCGGGGTGCTGGCCGAGGCCCTGGGCGAGCGGATGGCGCTGGTGCTGCTCTCCTTGCCGGTGGTCCTGGCGGCGCTTTTCGTGCTTCGGGGGGGCGAGCGGCTCGTGCTTCCGCCACCCCGCTACAGCCTCTCGGCTTGGCCGCTTTATGCCCTGGGCTTTGCCCTGCTCTTCCTCAACTTCTTCCTGGCCAACCTGCTTCCCTACCGGCTGGAGGCCCTGGGGCTTTCCCAGGCCCAGATCGGGGGGGTCTTCTTCGCCTATTTAGCCGGCATCCCGGGCAGCGCCCTGGCGGGCCGCCTGGTCCTCTTTGCAGGCGAGATAGGAGCCTTTCGGCTGGCCTTCGGGGTTGTGGCCCTGGGCGTGATTTTGCAGGTCCCCAACCACCCCCTGCCGATTCTCCTGGGCTTCGTTTTGCTCATGGCCGGTATCTTCACTGCACAGGCAGTGGTAGGTGGAGCCTCAGGGCGCGGCGGCAGCGGGGTGAGCAGCGCCTACATCGCGGCCTTTTACCTGGGGGGTACGGTGGCGGGCCTGGTCTACCCCCCCTTCATCGAGGGGGTCTTGTGGGGCCTGGGGCTGGCCTTGCTGGTGGTCCTGGCCTCGCTGGGGCTGGCCCCCCGGGCGCTGGGCGGTGGGGGGCCTAGACCACGCCCTCTGCTTTGAGCTCCTCGGCCAGCTTCTCGTAGCCCCGTCGGCCCATCAGGGCGTAGGTGTAGGCCTTTCCGAGCTCCACCCCCGGCTGATCGAAGGCGTTGATGTTCCAAAGCTCACCCAGATAGGCGGTCTGCCACATCAGGTGCTGCAGCAGCCAGCCCAGGTGGTAGGCGTCCAGCTTTTCCAGTAGGAGGGTAAAGTTGGGTTGCTGGGCTTTGGCCAGGGCGTGGGCGGTGGCCTTGGCTTCGGCATCGAGCAACTCGAAGAAGGTTTTGCCAAACAGGTAGTCCAGCCCCTCCAGGCCCCTTACCGCCGGAATGGTCAGGTCCTCGCTGGGGTTTTCCAGGCGCACGAAGACCACCAGCTTGTCATGGGGGCCCTCGCGGAAGAGCTGGACCTGGGCGTGTTGGTCGGTGGTACCTATGGCCCGGACCGCGGTCGTACCTGTGCGGACCTCCCGCCCTTCCCGGTCGTACAGCTTGCCCAGGGACTCGTCGTGGAGCTGTACGAACCAGTCGGGCAGGTAGCGCAGCCGGGTGGAGTAGGGCATCAGGACCACGATGTTCAGGCCCCTTTGTGCGAAGAGGTGGTGGATTAGGGCGGTCTGGGCGGGGAGGTTTTGGGCCAGCTCCCCTCGAGCCTGCTCGTTGGCCTTTCGCGCCCCAGCCAGGAGGCTTTCCAGGTCAACCCCAGCAAAGGCCAGCGGCAGGGTGCCCACCGGGCTGGTCACGCTAAACCGTCCCCCCACCGCGGGGGGCACCTCGAAGACGGCCAGCCCCTCGGCCTCGGCATAGGGGCGCAGAAGGCCCTGGGTGGGGTCGGTGGTGACCACCACGTGGCGCCGCCAGTCCTCGGTGGCCTCCAGCCACCGGCGGAAGGCCAGGAAGGCGGCCATGGTCTCGGCGGTAGAGCCCGACTTAGAGATGACGTTGACCAGGGTCTTCTCTGGGTTCAGGCTGCGCAGCAGCCCGAGGATGGGCTCGGGCTCCACGTTGTCCACGAAGTGGAGCCGCACCGGCCCTCTGCCCAGGGCAGCGCTCACGGCCAGGGCTCCCAGGGCCGAGCCGCCGATGCCCAGCACCACCAGGTCCTCCACCCAGGGCTGGGCCCCACGGTAGCGCAGCACCCGGCGCAGGGTCTCGGTATCTTCGGGAACTTCTATCCAGCCCAGAAAGGCCTGGGGGTCGGACCTGCGCGCCCACAGGGCCTCCCGGGCCGCTTCCAGCCGGGGGGCGTACTGCTCCAGGGCCGAGGTCCAGTCGATGCCATTGGGGCCGATGCGGGCCTGGGAAATGTTGCGTAGGTCTAGGCGCAGCATGGGGTTAGGTTACCCCGGCTACTTCCCCATGTATACCCGGCTTAGCGCGTAGGCCACCGAGAGGGCTTTTTCATAGTGCATGCGCAGCGGCCCCAAAAGCGAGAGTTCGCCCACCAAGTCCCCCACCCCAATCCCGGCTTGTACCAGCGAGAGGCCCTCCTCCTCGCCCACCCGGACGTTCATGCCCCCAGGTGGGGTGAAGGTGGCGTCGCTGGGGGCCTCGAAGACTGCGATGGCCTGGCGCAAAAAGGCGGGGTTCTGGGCTTCGGGCTCGCTCAGGAGCAGGGCCATGCCCTCGCGGTACTCCTCCTGGCTGCCCTGGGCAAAGGCCCGGGTGACCGATTCGAAGAGCTCCTGCATGGCCAGGGTGGTGGCCTTGACCTCGGAACTGCGGAAGAGCTGGCGCTCAGCCTCGGTAAGCTGAGCCTCGCTTGGGGTGAAGGAGAGCTCGAGGCGGGCCTCCCGCACCTTTCCCCCCTCCAAAACTGCCACCGCCAGCACCCTACCCGGCGCTAGGTTGGATAGGTGCACCTGCAGCAGCTTAGGGGCGCGGCGGGGCTTGAGCCGCAGCACCGCGGGGTAGCCCGAGAGCCTGGCCGCCACCTGTACCAAAAGGGCCTCGCGCCGCCCCCCCGCCCCCTCCAGCACCTGCGCCAGCTTGTCCAGGGTGGCCTGGGGCAGGGGCCTGGGGGGCAGCTTGGAGAGGGCGTAGTGGCGGAACCCTGCCCGGGTGGGTACCCGGCCGGCGGAGGTGTGGGGTTTTTGGATGAAGCCCTGTTGCTCCAGCTCGATGAGCTCGTAGCGGACCATGGCCGGCGAGAGCGCCAGCGGCTTGGCCAGAGCCCCCGAGGCCACCGGGGCCCGGGTCTCGATGTAGCGATCCACCAGCAGGTGCAGGATGCGCCGCTGCCGCTCGGTCATGGCTAAACCCAGTTTAGAGCCCCAGCGGCCCTGCAGCTAGGGCGGCTCGCACTTTTTCTGGTTGAGCGTCAGCTTGACGTTTAGCAAAAATAGGTCGGATTTTTTGGGTCTCCGTGGATAATAAATTACAAAGTGTCAACAAATATAAGAACTATTGCTCGATAATAGATTGACATATTGCAAATCATCAGGTACCCTTTAGCCCAGGAGGTGAGGGGCTGATGAAAAACCTTAGACTGCCCGCCTTTCTGCTGGCCCTGTTGGCCGGCCTGGCCTTTGCCGAGGACCCCGAGTTTAGTGCTGCAGATACCGCGTGGATGCTGGTGGCGACCGGGTTGGTGCTGCTCATGACCCCAGCGCTGGCCTTTTTCTATGGGGGCCTGGTGCGCTCTAAGAATGTGCTCAACACTATGATGATGAGCTTCTCAGCGCTGGGCTTCGTGGCCGTGGCCTGGGCCCTTTTGGGCTACAGCCTGGCCCTTTCGGGCGAGGGGAACTTCATCGGCGACCTGCGCTACATCTTCCTCAACAACGTGGGGCTTGAGAACAAAGGGGCCATCGCCTCCATCACCATCCCCCACCTGCTTTGGATGGTCTTCCAGGGCACTTTCGCCATCATCACCGCGGCCCTGGTCTCGGGGGCGGTGGTGGAGCGGATGCGCTTCCCCGCCTTCCTGCTCTTCATCACCCTGTGGAGCCTGGTGGTCTACGCCCCCCTCGCCAAGTGGGTCTGGGGTGGGGGGTTCCTGGCCGACCTGGGGGCCTGGGACTTCGCCGGGGGCACGGTGGTGCACATCAACGCCGGGATTGCGGCGCTGGTGGCGGCTATGGTCCTGGGTGTGCGCAAGGACTTCGGGCGCCAGGCCATTCTGCCCCACAGTGTGCCCTTTGTGTTGTTGGGGGCGGCTTTCCTCTGGTTTGGTTGGTTTGGCTTCAACGCGGGCAGCGCCTGGGCGGCCAGCACCTCGGCGGGGCTGGCCCTGGCCAACACCATTCTGGCTCCGGCGGCCACCATCGTGGCCTGGTCGCTCATAGACCTCTTCCGCACCGGCCGGGTGACCGCGGTGGGCCTGGCCACGGCCATTGTGGTGGGGCTGGTGGTTATTACCCCGGCGGCGGCCTTTGTCTCGCCCCTCTTTGCCCTGGTCATGGGGGCCATCGGGGCCTTCCCCAGCTACTATGTGCTCCTGTGGCGGGCCAGGAGCGGGCTGGACGACTCCCTGGACGTCTTCGCTGCCCACGGGGTGGCGGGTATGACCGGGGCTATTTTGACCGGGGTTTTTGCCCAGGAGTCGGTCAACGGGCTCTTCAATGGGCTCATCGCTGGCAACCCGGCCCAGGTGCTGATCCAGGCCCTTGCAGTGCTGATTGCGGTAGCCTACAGCGCGCTGGCCACCTTTGTGCTGCTAAAACTGGTGGGCGCCATCACCCCGCTCAGGGCCAGCGCCAAGGAGGAGGGTCTGGGTATGGACGTCACCCAGCACGGCGAGGAGGCCTACACCAGCGGCGAGGGGGCCATTTTGGTGCGGAGTGAGGCGCCCTTGCCCGCAGGGAAGCCCAAGCCGGCTGGGGGTACCGACTAAGGGGGTGTGAGGGTGAAACTGGTCGTGGCCATCATCCGTCCCGAGAAGCTCAACGAGGTGCTCGAGGCCCTTTTCAAGGCCGAGGTGCGGGGGCTTTCCATCAGCCGGGTGCAGGGGCACGGGGGGGAGACCGAGCGGGTGGAGACCTACCGGGGCACCACCGTCAAGATGGAGCTTTCGGAGAAGGTGCGTCTGGAGATTGGGGTCTCGGACCACTTCGTAGAGCCCACCGTGCGTGCCATTCTGGCCTCGGCCCGCACCGGCGAGGTGGGGGACGGCAAGATTTTCGTGCTGCCGGTGGAGAAGGTCTACCGCATCCGTACCGGCGAGGAAGACACCGCGGCCGTGACGCCGGTGGCCTAGGCCGGTGTGTGCTCTGACCGGGTGGCTGGCCACCCGGTCCTTTTGGTTCGGCGGCGCTGTTCGAGCCGGTCTAGGGGTTTTTGCTGCTAGTAAAGAACTTGCCGATGACCTCCTCAACGGCGGGCTCGCGCACCTCGAGGTCCTCCACCGGCAGCTCGTTCAGCATCCGGCCCACCGCCTCCACCAGTTCTTCCCGCCGCAGCAGGAGCCGGACCTCGCGCCCTTCCAGGCTGCGCACCTCCCCGTAGGACGCCAGCCAGGCGAGGTCCAGCGGCTGGGCCAGCTTCAAGTAGGCCTCCCGGTAGGGGGCGAAGCGCTCCAGGAGGCCGCGAAGGGGGCCGTCGTAGACCAGCTGTCCCTGGTGGATCATCAGCACCCGCTCACACAGCGCGGTGATGTCGGCCATGTAGTGGCTGGTAAGCAGGATGGTGGCCCGGTAGCGCCGGTTGTACTCGAGCAAAAAGGTCCGCACCGCGGCCTGGGCGTTGAGGTCCAGCCCCAAGGTGGGCTCATCCAGAAAGAGGATCTGGGGCCGGTGCAAGAGGGCCGCCAGCAGCTCCGCCTTCATCCGCTCGCCCAGGCTCAGCTTGCGCACCGGCTGGTGGAGCCTGCCCTCCAGCCCCAGCATCTCGCTCAGCTCCCCCACCCGTCGCCTGAACTCGGCCTCGGGTATCTCGTACACCGCAGCATTGACCCGGAAGCTGTCGGCGGCGGGTAGGTCCCAGATGAGCTGCTGCTTGTTGCCCATCACCAGGGTGATCTTGCGCAGGAAAGCGTACTCCCGCCGGAAGGGCTGGTGCCCGGCCACCTCTAGCTGCCCGCTGCTCGGGTAGATGAGGCCCGATAAGAGCTTTAGGGTGGTGGTTTTACCTGCCCCGTTTGGTCCCAGGAACCCCACGATCTCACCCGGTTCAATCTGGAACGAGATTTCCCGCACGGCTTCAATCTGGCGGTACTGGCGGTGGAAAAAGTGCCGCAGGGTGCCCAAAAACCCTGGCGCCTTGAGGGCCACCCGGTAGTGCTTGGAGAGCTTTACGGCTCGGATCTGCCCCACCCCTGAAGTATAGCCGGCCCTGTTGTTCTCTCCCCTGCGGGCCGCATGATGGAGCTATGTTCCGCGAGTTGCGCAGCGAGTACACCTACGGCACCCTCTCCGAGGCTGAGGTCGACCCTAGCCCTTTCCGGCAGCTCGAGCGCTGGCTGGCCGAGGCCCTGGCGGCCGGCCTGTGCGAGCCCCACGGGATGACCCTCTCCACGGTGGGGCCCGGTGGGCGGCCCAGCAGCCGGGTGGTGCTTCTCAGGGAGTTGGACGAGGAGGGCCTGGTCTTCTACACCAACTACCAAAGCCGCAAGGGGCGGGAGCTCGAGCAGAACCCCTGGGCCTGCCTCAACTTCTGGTGGCCCGCTTTGGAGCGCCAGGTGCGGGTGGAGGGGAGGGTGGAGCGCATCGAGGCCGAGCGCTCCGACGCGTACTTTGCCCACCGCCCCTACGAGAGCCAGATTGGGGCCTGGGCCAGCCCCCAGAGCCAGGTTATCGCCAGCCGGGAGGAGCTCGAGGCCCGGCTGGCCGAGTTCAAGGCCCGCTTTCCCCAGCGGGTGCCCCGCCCGCCCCACTGGGGCGGCTATCGGCTCAGGCCCGACTACTTCGAGTTCTGGCAGGGGCGGCCCAGCCGGCTGCACGACCGCCTGGCCTACCGGCTGGAGGGGCAGGGCTGGCGGCTGGAGCGGCTGGCCCCCTAGCCCCGCCGGGCGGCCTCGAGCAAGGTCAGGACCTCCTGGTCGGAGACCTGGGGGAAGTCCTGGTACCAAAGCCCCACCGCCTGGAAGGGTACCGGTGTCTGTAGGCAGATGACCTCATCGGCCTGGGTGCTCAGCTCGGCGACGGTCTCGGGCGGGGCCACCGGCGCGGCCACCACCAGCCGGCCTGCCCCCTGGGCCCGGGCCGCGGCCAAAGTGGCCTTCATGGTGGCCCCGGTGGCCAGGCCGTCGTCCACCAGGACGAGGGTCTTTCCCTTTATTTCAGGGAGCGGCCGGTCGCCCCGGTAAAGCCGCTCGCGCCGCTTTAGCTCCTGCTGCTCGCGGGCCAGGATTTGCTCCAGCTCCGCCTGCGAGACCCCCAGGCCCTCGAGGATGTGCGGGTTGAGCACCCTGCCTCCCCCAGCCGCGATGGCCCCCAGGGCCAGCTCCTCCTGCCCGGGGGCCCCCAGCTTGCGCACCACCCAGACCTCCAGCGGGGCCCCAAGCCTTTGCGCGATGGGGTAGGCCACCGGGACTCCCCCTCGAGGTAGGGCAAAGATAAGGGGCGGGGGAGGCTGCCCGTACCCCCGCCTCAGGAGCTCTTCCGCCAGCAAAGAGCCCGCGTGCTGGCGGTTTTTGAAGGGCGGCATGGGGCCTCCTGGACTCCTCAGGCCAGGACTCCGTAGTTGTAGACCTTGTGCTGGGCGTTTTTATCCACCACAGCCCACCACCGATGCGAGGAGAGGGTGGGCATCTGCAGCAAGAAGACCCAGAATTTCTCGGGGTTCTCGCCCCCGTCGGGCCGGATGGGGCTTTCGGGGGTGATCAGGGTGAGCTGGGAGTCGCCGGCGTTCATGTAGTCCCGCACAGCGTTTTGCAGCTCCTCGCGGTCGGGCTCTTCCGAGAGGTCGTGGGCCGAAGGGTCGGCCTCGATCAGACCCAGGGGGCTTTGCTCGTCGCTGCTGTCTTCAATGAAGCTACGGATGGCCGCTTCCAGGGCTTCGAGAAAGCCTTCTTCGTCGGCAATAGGCTGAGGTACCTCCACGCAAAGGTCGGGCACCTCGAGGGCCTTCAGAAGGGATTCGATGCGCTGCTGCAAGGCCATAGGTAGCTCGCTCGATTACATAACCACAAGTGCCCTGCCCGGTCAAGTTTGGTGGGCCTGCCTGTAGCGCGCGATGCAGGCCTCTACCTCGGCCAAAGCTGCGGCCCGGTCCTTCCAGCCTGAGACCTTGACCCACTTGCCCTTGTGGGCCTCCAGGGCCTTGTAGGTCTCGAAGAAGTTCTGAATCTCCTGCTTCAGCCCTACGGGCACGTCGGCCAGGTCCTGCACGAAGTCCCAGCGGGGGTCCTCTGCCACCACCGCGATGACCTTGGCATCGCCCCCCTTTTCGTCCTGCATGTCCACCATCCCCACGATACGCGCCTCCACCACCACCCCGGGCAGCAGGGGGTAGGTGGAGAGAATGATTCCGTCCAGGGGATCGCCGTCCTCGGCCAGGGTGGAGGGGATGAAGCCGTAGTCGCCGGGGTAGAACTGGGCGGTGGGGAGCACCCGGTCGAGCTTGACCGCTTCCAGCTCGGGGTCGTACTCGTACTTGTTCGAGGAGCCCCGGGGCACCTCGATGACCATGTGCACGACGGCAGGGGCTTTTTTCCCGACGGGTAGATTCTTGAGGTTCGCCATAACGCTCCCATTTTTACACCCGCAGGGCTAAAGGGGTAGATTTTATCCCGGCTGTGCTAAGCTCGGGGCGATGCGCGCCTTGGTGCGGCGAGCTTTTCCTCTTCTGCTTGCCCTTGTTCCCGCCGTGGCCCAGTCGCTCGAGCTGGGCCTTTACGGTGGGCGTCGTCCGACCCTCACCCTGGAGCTGCGAAGCCCCGAGGGGTGGTTCCGCCTCCAGCAGGGGGCGCTGGGCCTGGGCTGGGCGGGCGCGGTGGAGTTTGGCCCCCTGGGGCGTCTAGGCTACGGCCTGGGGATGGGGCTGGGGGCAGCGGGCTGGGGGGTGGAGGGCCGCGCTGCGGGGAGCCTGGGGCCCTGGGCGGCCTCTTTGGAGGGGCGCTACAGCACCGTTCCCGGTGCCCATCTGTGGGTAGGGGAAACGCGCGAGGATGGGCTTGGGCTGCGACTTTCTGGCCGCTACCGCCTGGACGCCCAAAGGACTTTAGGGCTTCTTCTGGGCTTCCAGAGCCCTCAGGCAGGCCCTGCCCACGGCGGGGGCGAACTCAGCTACAGCCTGCGCCAGGCCCAGACCCACACCCTCGGGCTTGGGGTGGAGGACTCGCGGGTCTACGCTCTTTGGGGCTGGCGGGGGGAGCTGGACGAGGCCGGGACGCTGCTCGAGGTCGCCCTGCGGGCCGGGCAGCACAACCGGCTGGATGCCAGCCTGGCAGCACCCCTGGACGAGGCGCTCAATCTTCTTAAGCTGGGCCTAACCCTGGCCTACCCCCTGGCGTTTAGCCTGAGGGTGGAGGCGTACGGCCTCCGCGCCAATGTGGCCTACGATGGGGAATTTTCCCTGTGGTTGCGCTACACCGTGAGCCTGGGAGGCGGTGAATGAGGAAATTTCTGCTCTACCTTTTCTTCGGTCTGGCCTTGGCCCAGACCGCGACCGAGATTGCCCGCCAGGTGCAGGCCAGCCTCGAGCGCTCGCCCTGGGAGGCCGTTTTGAGCGGTCGGGTGCAGCTTCCCGACGGCAGCAGCCAGGAGGCGGAATTCCGCCTTATGGTCATACCGGGCAAGGAGGCCCTGGCCCGGGTGGAGTTCAGCAAGCCCGCGGCCCTCGAGGGGAACTTTGTGGTTATCTCGGATAAGGAGGTCTGGAACTACCTCTTTCTCACCAATCAGCTCATCATCCAGCCTCGAGCCAGGGCCCGGGTGGAGGGCCTGGGGGTCGACCTGACCCAGCTGGGCGACCTCGCCGGTCTTACCGAAAAGCTCAACCTGCGCCTGCTCGGGGAGCAGAACACCCCCGCCGGTGCGGCCTGGCGTCTGGCCGGCACCCCCAAGGACGCTGCGCTGGGCTTTGCCAGCGTGGAAATGCTGGTGCTGAAGGCTGACCTCCGCCCCCTGTCCATCACCCTGCGCGACAGCAGCAACAAAGTGCTGGCCGACCTCAGCTTTAGCAGCTTCCGCCGCGCCAACCTGACCCCCCAGACCCTGCGCAAGCGCCCCGCCGACGCCGAGGTCTTGCGGCGCAACTGAGCCAATCCGCGTATTTTGAACCATCCGACCTCAGGAACCTCTGGGCGGCGGGGTTGAGCGCGCTCTTGTTTGGGTCGCTGAACCGGAAGGGGTGCTTTAGGAGCACTTTAGCCCGTTTCCTGGGTTTATTGGGGGGCAGTGGGGCCGTAGCTTTGCAGCCAGTCCCACAGGCGCTCATCGGTAAAGTCGGCGATGCACAAAAAAGCCCCGGCCTGCTCCAGGGCCTCGGGGCGGTGTCCGGTGGTAAGGGCCACGGTGCGGATGCCGGCCCCCACGGCAGAGCGCACGCCCGAGGGGGAGTCCTCGAAGGCCAAAACCGCCTCGGGGCCCAGGCCTAGCCGCTCGAGCGCTGTGCGGTAGGGCAGCGGGTCGGGCTTGCCGGCAGGGAGTTCCTCCGACAAAACCACGCAGTCGAAGCTGAGCTCGAGCTGCTCTAGGAGGTGGGCCGCATTTTCCCTGGGGGCGTTGCTCACCAGTGCCCGCCGCAGCCCCCGAGCCTCGGCCCAGCGCCAGAGCCGCTGCAGGCCGGGCAGGGGCGTGATGCCTTTGGCCAGGGCGCGGAAGCGGGCTTCTTTTTGGGCGATGAAGGCCGCCCGCTCGGCTTCGGATAGCCAGGGCAGCACCCGCCGCACAATCTCGGGGTTCTGGCCCCCGCTGATCTGGGTCTGGTAGTAGTGGTGGTCGGCCTGGATGCCGTAGCGAGCCAGGCCCTCGAGCCAGGCTTGCTCGTGTAGCCGGTCGGTATCGGCCAGGGTGCCGTCCAGGTCAAAGAACAGGGCTCTTAGCTTCGCCATTGCGCCTCAGAAGATGGGTGGACAGGGCCATTGTGCTCACAACCCCCAGCAACCCCCAGGCCAGGGCCTCCTGGGGCAGGGTAGCAAAGGCCGCGGGCACCAGATTACCCCCCACCGCCCCGGCGTAGAAGAGATAGGCGGCGGCCCTGTAGCCCACGAACACCCGGGCAAAGCCGTAGAGGGTGGGAAAGGTGGGGGCCACCAGGAAGCCCAGCAGGGGAAAGAGCCAGGCCAAAGGGGGAATAAAGTAGCAAAAAACCGCTCCCAGCGCCAGCAAGTGGAGCCAAAAGAGCCGCTCTAGGGGTTGCCGGGCCACAAAGGCCGCCAGCCCAAAGCGTCCTAGGGTGAAGGCTACCCAGAAGAGGGAGAGCAGGAGCCCCACCAGCCAGTCTGGGTAGCCTAGGCGGAGCAGATAGAGGCTTGAGTAGCTAGAAAGCACCAGCTCCACCGCCACATAGGCCACTACCGCCAACAGGATGTAGGGCAGCAGCCGTGGGCGGGGGCCCGCCGAGCTGGCCTTCTCGTTCTGGGGAGGTGGGGCCTGGCGGAGCAGGAAGGCGGTGACCAAAGCCACCAGGGCCAGCAGGCCGTACCCCAGGCGCCAGGGCAGCCACAGAAGAAGCAGGGGGGCCAGAACCGCTCCGAGGCCGAAAGCGGCGTTAACCCGCCCCAGCACCACCATTGGCCTGTTGGGGAAAAGCTCCACCGGCAGGGCGTTGCAGTGGAAATTGACCACCGCCACCCCCAGCCCCAGGAAAAACGCAGCGCCGTAGAGCCCCCAGGCCCCGGGGGCCAAAGCGATGAGGCCCAGCGCTAGCCCCTCGGTCAGGAGGGCCAGCGGGAGCCAGGGGTGGCGGCGCCGCAGCCGGCTTCCTAAGTAAATGCCGAGAAGGGCTCCTAGAAAAAGCAGGTTGAAGTACCAGGCTATCTCGCTTTGGATGCTGAACTCGTCCTGCCATCGGGGGATGGCCGCTCCCGGAGAAGCCCCGATGGCCCCGGTCATGAAGAGGCCCAGGGCGCTGCCCAGGGTAAGCCGTATGCGTAGGGAAGGGGAAGCCGACTCCAAGGGGACCCCTGCTCTGGCCCAACCTGGGCCGGGCCGAGTATAACTGGCCCGGGGCGGGGAAAAGGTGAGGCCCTGCAAGTAAAAAACCCCGGCTCGGCCGGGTACTCGTGGTGACCCCAAGGGGATTCGAACCCCTGCCGCCGCCTTGAAAGGGCGGTGACCTAACCGCTAGTCGATGGGGCCAGGTTGTTTTTTATCTTGAACCCGCCAGGTGCGGGCCTGGCCCCACCGCGCTGCGGTTCAAGATAAGTTTTGGCTGGGGCACGTGGATTCGAACCACGATTGACGGAGCCAGAATCCGTAGTCCTACCGTTAGACGATGCCCCAACGGGTGGCGCCTGTTACCCCAGGCATTGGGTATGGTACAAGATGACCCGAGATTTGGCAAGAGCTCCTCTATAATCTGCACCAACCGGGGCCTCTCCCGGGTTGGGAGGACGATTGAGCGATATAGAACGACGGATTCTAGAGGGCTTGGAACAGGTTGTCTCGCCTCTAGCAGCCCGCAGCCTGCTCCGGCGAGCCCTGGGGCCACGGGGGCCAGAGCGTCTGGGACCGGAGGGATGGGCCAAGCTGATAGAAGGCCCCCTGCAGCAGGAGCTTGCCAATGTTCTTCCAGGCAACGCCTTGCCCCCCGAGCTACGCCGGTTGGTGCGGGAGCTGCGCGCAGGAGCTGTGAGCCGGCCGGCTTTTCCTACCCTCGAGGCCACCGACCTAACCGAGTACGTGGACCTAAGGAGCGAGGAGGACTGCCGTGCGCTGGTACAGGACCTGGCCCGGGGCGAGGGGGTCTTGGCTGTGGTTCTAGACTCGGCCTACGGGCAGGAGTGCCGCCTGGGCAGTTTCAACACCGGCCTGGTGGCGATGCTCGGAACCGTTCATCGGCTGCTTGCGCGCAAAGGGGATTACCGGGTGTTTTACACTGTTTTCAGGGAGGCCCAGCTGGTGCTGCGCTCCTTGCACCACGGCTACTTGGCGGTGCTCACCCGAAGCGAAGCCAATTTGGGGCAGCTGCTCTTCCGCATGGACAAGATTGAGGCGCTCCAGGCAGGCGTCGAGTAGGAGGTAAGGATGAAGCGTTGGTTCGCCTTGTTCGCACTGTTCAGTACGGCCTGGGCCGCACCGGCCCTCACCCTCTACGACCAGCTTGCCCCCACGCTGGACCAGGTGCGCGCCTTGCAGAGCAGCAACCCGGCGCGGGCCCTGGAGCTTTTGGGCAAGGCCGAGGACGATTTCCGCAAGGGCGCGGGCGACCTCACCCCGGTGCTGCGCGAAGGTGTGCTCCAGTCGCTGGCCGATGCTCGCCAGTCCCTGGCCCGCCGGAGCAGCGCCGATCTGGAGGCCCGCGTCCAGATCATAAAGGCCATCCTGGGCAAGGCCCTTTACGACGAGTACTTCAAGGCCCTGGCCGAGGGGCGCGGAGCGGATGCCGGCCGCCTTTTGCCCAGGGTTTTGGCGGCCAGCGGGCTACCCAGCGGCCTGCAAGCCCAGGTGGAGCCTCTGGTCGCGGCCAACAACCTGGAGGGGTTGCGCCGGCTTTTTGAGCGCACCTACGCCCAGGGCATCGCCAACGCCTTGCAGCGGGCCCTGGAGCAGACCAGCGCGGTCCGGGCCTACCTCGAGGCCACCCGGGCTTATGCGCTGTACCTGGTGATTCAGGACTCCCCTCGGGCCCAGGGCCTTAGCGCCAGGGGCTTTGTGGATGCTTTGGGCAAGCTCTCCAGTGGAAACCTGGCGGGTTTCAAAAGCGACGCCCAGGGGCTACTGGCCCAGGCCCAAAACTTCCTCCGGGCGGCCTCGAGCCCCCAGTCCCAGCGACGAAGCACCCCCTCGCCTGCTGCCCAGACCCCCCCTGCCCCAGGGGGGGTTCGTCTCGCGGTACCGCCCGCTCCGCGGGAGCCCGTTGCCGTCCAGGCCGTCGGCGCTTCGGTACCCACCGACAACTACCAGCGCCTGCTGGCCGACCTGCGCTTTCTCATTCGGGACCCGCGCCAGGCCGAACGGGTGGCCGACAGTCTTTCCGGCGCAGGTATTTACAGTGTGGATGACTGGAAGCGGGCTTTGTTGGAGTTGCGCGGCCGCCTGCTAGAGGCTCAGGCCCAGGCCCAGGCTGGCCAGGGTGATGCTGCTCGCCGTACGCTGGCCCAGGTAAGCACCCGCTACCGGCTGGCCGTTGAGCCCCTGGTGGAGGCCCTGCGGCCCGAGCTGGCGCAGCGCACCCGCCAGCTGTTGGCCCTGGCCGAAAACGCGGTGGGTCTGCGCACCAGCGATTTTGCGGTGCTCTCGGGGGAGCTTTTGGAGAACGCTTTGGTGGTGGAGGGCAGGAGCCTGGGGGCCTTCCACGCCCTGCAGGTCTGGGTCCTCCAGACCATTTTGGGTATTCCCCGGGCCTTCCTGTTCATTCTGGCGGGTCTGCTGGCCTTCTTCCCGCTCTACCTCCTCAGGCTCACCTTCGGTGGGCGCAATGTGTACTGGCGCTATCTGGGGCTGGCCTTTTTGTTCCTGCTCCTGCCCGCGATGATGGAAGGCCTTTCCTACGTGGGCTCTATTCTCTCCGACGAGCGCTACGGCGGGCTGGGTTTCTTAGGCGGTCTGACCCATCTTTCGGTGCAGCAAAACCTGCTGGCCCAGCTCTTCTGGGGGTTGACGGTTTTTCTGGTCATCATCTTCGCCACCGTTGGCCTGCGGGGGATTGCCGCCCAGTTTGGCCTGTTGCAGAACCAGCGCACCCCCGTGCGGCGGGCCCGGACTACCCTGCAGCAGGCTACCCGGCCCCATCCGGGTCTTACCAGCGAGACCATCGTGGAGTGGGACGAAGAGTTTTGAGGTTTTGTAAGATACCCGTAGGATTATGGGCCGCGCTGCACCCGACCTCGAGACCCGCAGCCGCATCATCAACCGCCTCAAGCGGTTGGAAGGGCAGGTGCGGGGGTTACAGAAGATGGTGGAGGAAGACCGGGAGTGCCACGAGATACTGACGTTGCTCTCGGGCATTCGGAACGCGCTGGAGGCCACCGGTGAGCTGATTTTAGAGGCCTACCTGGAGGAGTGCCGCGCCGATCTGGCCAAGGGGCAGGGGGATACCAAGGCCATTGTGCAGGCGGTGCGCCTGCTGCGCAGGTAGCCTAACTCTCCCGCACCACCAGCACCGGTTTGGGGCTTTTTTGCAGCACCTTCTGGGTTACCGAGCCCAGAAGCAGTCGGTCCAAGCCGGTGCGGCCGTGGGTGCCCATCACCACCAGGTCGTGCTGCTGGGCCTCTTCCACGATTACCTGGGCTGGGCTGCCCTCTTTGAGCTGGCTTTTAACCGGCACCCCCAGGTACTGGGCGAAGCCCTCGGCCCGCTCCAGGGCCTCTCGCCCCACGGCCTCCAGGTCGCGGCTTAGCGCGGGGTAGTAGGGGAGGGCCTCGGGGCCGATGGGGATGCGCACCAGGACCGGCTCTACCACGTACAGCAGGGTCGCCTCGGCTCGAAGGCTTCGGGCCAGCTCGAGGCCAGCCTTGACCGCGGCCTCGCTTGGGGCGCTTCCGTCGGTGGGAATAAGGATGCGGTGGTACACGCCCCATCATACTAGGGCCTCGCGAGCCGGCCAGGAGCATAGGGCATCTAAGCCTTATGGTGCGGGTGGGGCTTTCAGGCCTGCTGCCATGGTCGCCGGGCTGCCTGGGCCTCTGGACCGCGGTGCTGGTTTTATTGCCTACCCTAATAAGAGCTCAGCGCGAGTACGACCAGGCCACAACCTGCCCGTCCCGATAGGGCATCACCCCGTGGAAGGGACGGGGGTCCTGGTCGAAGACCAGGGGCAGGAAGTAGCGGTCACCGGGCCACATGGGCAGCGCTTGCCCCAAAAGCCGCTCGATGGGCACCCAGACCAGCTCTCCTTCGGCATTGGCCTTGAAGGGCTGGCCCGTCCAGCGGGGCACCAGGAAGATGAAGCCGAACCAGTCCTCCCCCTGCCGGCCAAAGCCGGGCCAGGATAGGGTACCCCGCAGCACCAGCTCCAGAGCCTCTATGCCAGCCTCCTCGCGGATTTCTCGGCGCAGCCCGCTGGCCACATCCTCGCCGGGCTCGAGCTTGCCCCCCAGGCCGTTGTACTTGCCGAAGGCGGGGTCCCCAGGCCGGGCGTTGCGGTGGACCAGCAGCACCGCGCTTCTGTCAGGGGACAGGACAAAGCCCAGGGTGGCCAGGATGGGGGTGTAGGGGGCTACTCGCCTTTCCACAGGATGCGCCCGCAGGAGGGGCAGCGCACGATCTTCTGGCCTAGGTGGATCTGCTGGGCCACATGCATGGGAAGCTGCACGTTGCAGGCCGTGCAACGGTAGCCGCTGCCGGCCTTGACCATGCGGGCCAGGCCGGTGCCCCTGCGGGCCCGGCGGATAGACTCGTACTCCTTGACGATGGCTGGTGGAATGGTGGCGGCGAGCTGGTCGCGGTCGGCCTTCTTGGCCTGGTAGGTTGCCTCCAGGGTGTCCACCCGCTTCTGGTTGGCCGCCTCCAGCTCTTCGAGCCGCGCTTCGGCCTGGGCCAGCTCGGCCCGAAGTTTCTCAAGCTCCTCTTCCAGGGCTTCTTTCCGCTCCAGAAGGGGCAGGATTTCCCCGGGGATGTTCTTTTTGTCGTTGCCCTCAATCTCCTCGATACGGTCTTCGAGCTGGCGCATCTGCTCGTTGTACTGCATCTGCTCCTTGGCGGTGGTGGCGTTTTGGGAGAACTGCTTGGCCCGGGCGTGCTTTTCCTTGAGGCTTTGCAGCTCGAGCTCGAGCCTTTGGTAGGCCAGGCGCGCCTCGTTTAGTTCCTCCTGCACGAGCAGGATGCGTTCTTCCAGCGCTTTCCGGTGAGAACGGGCTTGCCTGAGCTCCTCGGGCACCTGAGCCTGGTCCTCGCGGATGCGGTCTAGCTCGAGGTCCCGTTCCTGCAAGCGGTTCAACTCGGCCAGCGGGTCGCTCACGGGTATAGTCTAACACCCCCCCGAGCCCCGTCAGGTCAGATAGGGGTTGTGGGCCCGCTCCTCGGCCAAGGTGGTGGGGGGGCCGTGGCCGGGGTAGACCACCGTCTCGGGGGGCAGCGCCAGCAGGCGCCGCAGGGAGGCGAAAAGGGCCTTTGGGTCGGCCCCGGGCAGGTCGTAGCGGCCTATGCCGCCGCGGAAAAGCACGTCCCCGCTCAAAAGCTGGCCGGGCCGGTAGAAACCCACGTGGCCCGGGGCGTGGCCGGGGAGAAAGAGCACCTCGAGGCCCAGCCCGAACCCCAGGTGCTGCCCTTCCTCCAGGGGCAGGGTGGGGGTGGGGGGCGGAGGAATGGAGAAGCCCCAGCGCTCGGCGGCCAGATGAGCGCTGCGGTAGAGGGGTAGGTCGGCGGGGTGCAGGTAGACCGGAAGGCCCAGGGCCTCCACCAGAGGGGCCACGGCCCCCAGGTGGTCGAAGTGGGCGTGGGTGAGCAGGATGGCCTCGGGCCTGAGCCCTATCCGCCGGATCTCGGCCAGAATGCGCTCGGGTTCGTCTCCAGGGTCCACAATCGCACCCCGGCCCTCCTCGCCCTGGAGCAGGTAGGCGTTGGCTTGCAGGGGTCCTACGGGAAGGGGGTAGACCTTCATCGCTCCACCGGCAAATCGGCCTCGGCCTCCCACTCGAGCATGCTGCCCAGGTAGTTGCGGGCCTGCACCCCCTGCTGTCGCAACAGCCAGAAGGCGCTGGCGCTGCGGGCCCCGCTGCGGCAGTGCACCCCTACCACCTGCCCTGGCGCCAAACCCAGGTCCTCCGCGCTCTTTGCGCCCAGAGTTCCCAAAGGGAGGTTTTTAGCCCCGGGAATGCGCGCCGTAGCGAACTCGTGGGGTTCCCGCACGTCCAGCAAGAGGAGGCCCGGGGTGGTTAGGATCTCGTCGGCGGTGAGCAGGATATCGCGGTTGAGCCGGGCCCAGGGCTCGGTGGGCTGGGGCTGGGCGGGGGTGGTCTGGGTGGCCCGCTCCGCCCAGCCCTCGGGCCACAGGTAGACCGTAAGCCCCCCCAGGGCCAGCATGAAGGCAGTCTTGGCCAGGCGGGTGGTGAGACCGGTGTCATAGACCACCACCGGCCGGTGGGGTGCGGCCCCGATCTGCCCGTTGAGCTCGGCCAGGGTGCGCTCGAGCTGGACCAGCTCCTCCTCGGTGCGCAGGCGTCCCCGGAAGCCCGAGAGGTCCAGGTTCAAGGCCCCCTCCAGATGCCCTTGCGCATACTCCGCCGGTGGGCGGCAGTCTATCAGCAGGGCCCCCGCGGGCGGTTCGCCGCTCAAAATCATGCCCCGATTTTACCCAAAGGCTACACCAGCCACAGCACCCCGTAGGGCGGAATCCGGCCAGCGAAGTACCTGCCGCTGATGAGGTCGCGCCCCACCCGCCGAATGGGCTGGGGCTGGTCGGTGAGGTTGATGTAGCAGCCCACGGGCTGGTCGCGGTAGCCGCGGATGATGCGCAAAACCGAATGGGACTCCATCACCACCTGGGGGGCCTGGGGGTGAAAGGCTGGGTGGACGCTTCGCACCCGGAGCAGGTGAAGAAGGCGAAAGAAAACCCGGTGGGCCCGGCTGGTGGGCTCGTGCAGGAGCTCGAGGGGTGCGCCCAGCAGCTCTTCCAGGTGTATCCCGGGCAGGCCCTGCAGGCAAAGGGGTATGGCCCCCGCCGCAACGAGGCGCTGAGTTCCCAGCTCCTCCTGGTCGAGGGCATGAAGAGTCTCGTACGGGTCGGCAGTCGGCCGATCCTCGGGGCTTAGCACATGGCAGGGGATGGCGTGGGGTCCTGGGGAGGAAGGGCGGGCTGCCCAGGCGGCCAGCTCGCTCGCGTCCCGCTGTCGGAAGGCCCGGGCCACCAGGGGCAGCAGGGCATTCCAGTGCACTGCTCCGCAAGACCCCCTGGCGGCCAGCGAGAGCTGGGGTGCGGCCCAGCCTAGCACCTCCTGAAGAAACACTAGGAGGCGGGCTTCCCAGGTTTCTTCGCAGGCCAGGCCCTCCAGGTGGATGAGCCGGACCCCCTGCCCGGCGTAATGGAGCAGCGAGGCCAGCTGCTCCAGGAGGTCCGCAGGTTTTTTGGGCGGGTGGAAGGGGAGGCTCAGGCCCATCACCAGCCGGGCCTCCTGGCTGGGATTTTCCGCTTCGAGTTTGCCAACCAGTGCCTTCAGGGCCTCTAGGGCATGGGGCCTTACCACCAGCAAGGCCTCTTTCTCACTCCAGGCGGGCTTCACGGGTGAGGGAGGGTGGGCCGCCAGCAGGGTCCAAAACCGCTCGCCTGCCACCTGGCCCTGCCCGGGGTAGAGGGCCTCCAGGTGCCCCAGCAGCCTTCCTCGTTGCTCGGTGCTGAGGAGCATTTGGTTAGGAGTTTAGTCGAACAGCCCTGGGTTGGAAAAACCCCTGCTCGCGCAGGGGGTTTCGTGGTGGGCGCGATTGGACTTGAACCAACGACCCCTACCGTGTCAAGGTAGTGCTCTAGCCACCTGAGCTACGCGCCCGCAGTACTGGAGGCGCTGACCGGATTCGAACCGGTGAATGGAGGTTTTGCAGACCTCTGCCTTACCACTTGGCTACAGCGCCAGAACGCCCAGCAAAGGTTAGGTTAGCACCTGCTTGGAGGGTGTGTCAAACTTGAGACGTGCGGGAGGTCTTTATCAAGACACCGGGGGGGTTTCGCTGGCCCTTTTCCAAGGGGCTTTTGGTGGAGTCGATGATGATGGCTGGCCTCAAGATGGAGCCGGCCCTTTCCATTGCCCACACCATTGAGGAGGAGTTGAAAGCCCGCAAGAAGGCCGAGGTTACCGCCAGGACGCTCAAAAGGATGCTGGTGGAAAAGGTGAGGAGTGCCTTTGGCTCCGACCTGGCCGAGCGCCTCAAGGGCCAGACCCAGGCCTTTGAGGACATCGTGGTGCGGGAGGGTTACCGCCGCCGCCCCTTTTCCAAAGGGGTGCTGGCGCGCAGCCTCGAGGACGCCGGGTTTTCCCTGCGCGAGGCCCAGACCCTGGCCCGGGCGGTGGAGACCCGCCTGCGCCGCAAGGGGGTGCGCTCCATAGATGCATCCGAGCTGGAACAGTGGATAGCCGCGGAGATAGAGGAGCACTTCGGCCCGGCGGCCCGGGTCCGCTACGCGGGCAGGCAGGCGTTGGCGGGGGAGATTTTCGTAGAGGAGGCCGAGGGCGAGCCCCGGGTGCCCTTTTCCAAGGGGGTGCTGGCCCAGTCGGTGATGGCGGTGGGGCTCTCCCCCGATGCGGCCTACCGGCTGGCTAGGGATGTGGAACGGCGCCTGCGGGAGGAGGGTTCTACTGTAGTCAAGCGGGACTACCTGCGCCAGGCGGTGATGGAGGAGCTTCTGGAGGTGGCAGGCGAGGAGGTGGCCCGCCGCTACCACCTGCTGCGCAGCGTCCGACGGGCGGTGAAGCCGGTGCACCTCCTTATCGGAGGGGTGGCCGGGGTGGGTAAGAGCGTGCTGGCCTCGGCCCTGGCCTACCGCCTGGGCATCACCCGCCTTATCTCCACCGACGCCGTGCGGGAAATTCTACGGGCCACCATCCCCAAAGACCTCCTCCCCACCCTGCACACCAGCAGCTTTGAGTCCTGGCAGGTTCTGGCCACGCCTCGCCCGAGCGAGCCCAGCGCGGCCTTGGTGATGCAGGGCTTTCGCGACCAGGTCTCGCGGGTGGCGGTAGGCCTGCGGGCCATCCAGGAGCGCAGCGCCCGCGAGCGGACCTCGCTGGTGGTGGAGGGGGTGCATGTGGTGCCGGGCTACATGGGCCACCGGTACCAAAGCGAGGTAATCCAGATTCCCCTGATGCTGGTGCTGGAGGACGAGGACCTGCACCGCGACCGCTTTGCTCTGAGGGAGCGGGAGACCGGGGGGTCGCGCTCCAGTGGCGCTTACGCCCGCTACTTCAAGGAGATTCGTCTGATTCAGGACCACCTGGTGGAGCTGGCTCGGGAGGCAGGTATACCCCTTATTCCAGCCGACAACCTGGACCGCGCCATTGACAAGGGCCTCGAGGTAATCGTGGAGCGGCTGCAGGAGGCTTACCTGAACACGAGCCCCTCGGCCGCGAAGTAGCCCCACGCCAGGGGTTGGCGGTAGGCTTTGGGGGTGGACGAGCTTCGGATTGCGGGCCTGCCCTCCATCCCCCCTTTGGGCCTGGGCACCTGGCAGTGGGGAGACCGGCTTATCTGGGGTTTTGGCCGGGGCTACCGGGAGGACGACACCGAGGCCGCCTACCGAGCGGCCCTGGAGGCCGGGGTGCGCCTTTTCGATACCGCCGAGGTCTATGGCTTCGGCCTTTCCGAGCGGCTCCTGGGGCGCTACTACCACGCCTGCTCGCCCAGGCCTTTGGTGGTGAGCAAGATGTTCCCCTACCCCTGGCGCTTCTCCCGTAGGGCCCTTCTGGCGGCCTTGCGGCAGAGCCTCCTTCGCCTGCGGATGGAGCGGGTAGACCTCTACCTGCTCCACTGGCCTTGGAAGCCGGTACCCCTGGAGGGGTGGGCCGAGTCGCTGGCCGAGGCCTACGAGCTGGGCCTGGCCCGGGCGGTGGGGGTTTCCAACTGCAACCTGGCCCAGCTCGAGCGCGTGGCCCGGGTGCTGGCCCGCCACCGGGTGCCCCTGGCGGTAAACCAGGTGGAGTACCACCTCCTGGAGCGGGGTCCCGAGCGAAGCGGTCTGCTGGAGGCCATGCGGGCCGAGGGAATAGTCCTCATGGCCTACAGCCCTCTGGCCATGGGCTGGCTTACAGGGCGCTACAGCCTGGAGAACCCCCCGCCAGGGCGCTACCGAGCCCAGCGCTACATGCGCCACAAGGACCGAATACCCGCCCTGCTCGAAGCCCTCGACCAGGTGGCCCGAAAGCATGGGGCCACCCCTGCCCAGGTGGCCCTGCGCTGGTGCATTGAGCGGGGAACCCTGCCCATCCCCGGGGCCAAGAACGCCCAGCAGGCCCGGGTCAACGCGGGGGCTTTGCGCCTGCGCCTGGACAGAGAAGACCTGGCTCGGCTGGAAGGGGCATAATGGGGGCATGGGACTGCTCGAGGAGCTCTATCAGGAAATCATCCTGAAGCATTACCGCAACCCCCGCAACCATGGCGAGCTGCCGGGGGCTAGGCTGCGGGTCCTGGGCCACAACCCCGCTTGCGGCGATCGGGTAGAGCTGCAGCTCCAGACCGATGGGGAGCGCATAACCGAGGTTCGTTTTTTGGGCCAGGGCTGCGCCATCTCGCAGGCCTCGGCCTCGCTCATGACCGAGCTGGTCAAGGGCAAGACCTGGGCCGAGGCCCTGGAGCTGGAGCGGAAGTTCAAGGCCATGGTGGTGGAAGGCGCAGCCCCTGCGCCGGAGCTGGGCGATTTGGCGGCCCTGGCCGGGGTCCACAGGCTGCCGGCCCGGGTCAAGTGCGCCACCCTGGCCTGGAACGCCCTAGAGCAGGCCGCCCGTGAGGCCCGGGCCTCCTGAGGCCCTCCCTTTTGCAGGCCTGCCGTGCGCATACTGGCCATTTTCGCTCACCCGGACGATGAGTCGTTCTTCTGCGGGGGTACCCTGGCCCACTATGCGGCCCAAGGCCTCGAGGTTTACCTGATCTCGGCCACCCGGGGCGAGCAGGGCGAGATCCGACACCCTGCCATAGACCCTGAGCGCTACCCCAAGGGGGCTGCCCGCGGGGCGCTGCGGGAGGCGGAGCTTAGGGCCGCCTGCGCCATTTTGGGTCTGAGGCCCCCCATTTTTCTGGGTTACCAGGACTCGGGCTACCCCCTGGCGGCGGCCCGGGCCAACCCCAAGGGCCTCATGCACCAGGACCTGGGCTTGCTGGAAGAGGAGCTGCTCCAGCACATTGTGCGGCTGCAGCCCCGGGTCCTCATCGGCTTTGACCCCCAGGGCTACTATGGGCACCCCGACCACATCCACCTGCACCGCGCCACCCTGGGGGCCTTCTGGCGGGCGGGCAACGTGATGGAGGCTCCGCCCGAGCGACTGTTCTTTCCTGTGCGGCCAGTAGAGCGGGTGGCCCAGACCCAGTTCGACCCCCTGCGCTATGGCGTGGCGGCCAACTCCGTTGCCCTATGCCGGGATGTGCGCCCCTACGCCGAGACCATCCGGAGGGCCCTTCTGGCCCACCGCTCGCAGGTGGGGCCGGAGGAAGATTTCCCAAAGGTTTTGGAGGCGTGGCCAGGGGTTTTAGAGGAGGAGTGTTTCGTGCTCGGGGGGCTGAGGGGGCGCTGTCCGAGGATGCCGCTGGGGGACCTGCTGGAAGGGCTCGAGTAGCCCCTAGGGCCGAGAGCGGTTTCGCCGAATGCGCCAGCCCAGGTAGCCCACCGCCACCAGGCGCAGGAGCATGGAGGCCAGAATGGGCAGATGGTAGGGGCTGGGCTGGGCCTGCAGGCTGCCCAGGAATCCACCCAGCAGCGATCCCAGGATGCTGCCCAGGGCGTAGGCCATCCAGTACCAGGCCAGGTAGAGGTTGCGTTTTTCAGGGGGAGCGCTTTGCAGGGCCACGTTGGTGAGAGCGGTGTTGATACCCCCCCAGGCAAAAGCATCGCCCACGGCCGCCAGCCAGATGGTCTCCAGCCTTCCGGGGCCACCCAGGAGCCACAGGGGTGGCAGCACGGCGGCGGCTATGCCACTGCAAAGAAAGAGCACCTGCCAGTGCCCGATTCGGTCGGCCAGGCGGCCCCACAGGGGGCTCAGCACCAGGCTGCAGCCGGCTGCAATCAGCGTCCAGAGGCCAAGCTGGGTGAAACTCATGCGGGCGTGCTCCAGAAATAGGGGAAAAACAAAGGGCCCTCCCACGCTTACCGCGCCCAGGAAGAGGCCCACGAACCCCAGGTACCCGCGGAAGCGCCGGTCGGCCAGGGGCTTTACGAAGGCGCCAAGGCTTGGGGGATGGTTCTGGGCGGGGGGCTCGTGCTGCATGCGGAGCACAAAGGTGGCGGCTATGCCGGCCAGGACTGCTACAAGAATCACCAGCAGGAAGCCCCAAGGCTTGCCCAGCGCGTCGATCAGGCTGCCCGCGGCCAGGTTGCCCAGGGTGCCCACCAGCCCCAGCACGCCGTTGCGCAGGCCGAAGTAGCGGCCGCGCACGGCCTCAGGAACCAGGTCGGCCATCCAGCTGGTCCAAAGCACGCTCACTGGAGCCAGGATGAGCTGCGATAGAGCAGCCACAAGCAGCAAGGTCGGCACCCGCCAAGGCTCGGGCATCAGGGGCACGAACAGGGCCAGCAGCAGGAGCCCTCGCCCGAAGACGGATAGGTTAGCGCTCAGCTCCTTGCGGCTGCCGCGAAAAAAAAGCGCCAGCGGCGCGGCCATCTGCCCCATCATGGGCAGAGCCCCCAACAGGGCCAGAGCCACAGGCGGTGCCCCCAGCCACAGGGCGTAGCCGGTCATGACCATCCCGGTGCTCCAGTTGATGAACAAGATGGCCAGCATCCCCTCCCAAATGGCCAGGCGTTGAGAGCGCTGGGGTTCACCCTTGGGCGGCGTCACGGGAGCCCATTATTGACCGGCCGGTCGGCTTTGGGAAGTTGCCTTCATCAAAGCTACACATCCTATACTGCGCCTGTACACAGGGAGTCCAGATTATGGCTGCCGTGGAGGTAACCGCTTGAAAGGACACCTGCCAATCCTTGCTGTTTTGCTTGCCTTGGCTCCACCCGCGCTGGCCCAGGGTTCCCTCGAGCTCTCCCGCGCCCTTCAGGCCCTGCCCAACACCCTCGACTGGAAAAGCGCTGACTTAAGCTACGAAAGCGCCCTGCGGCAGCTCGAGGCTGCCCGGGCGGCTTTGGGGCTCAGGGTCTCGGGCGGCGCTGATTACGCCCTGCGCGAGAGCACCGGCGGCAGCCTGAGCCTTGCCGGTACGGCCAGCCTGGGGATTCTGCCCTGGTCAAGCGCGGCCGATGCCGTGCGCAGCGCCGAGCGGGCCCTGGCCCGCGCTGCCCTGACCCGGCGCGACGCTCGCAATACCCTCTACCTCAACCTGCATACCCAGTACTTCAACCTGCGCCAGGCCCGGGCCGACCTGGCCATCGCTCAGGCTACCCTGGCCTTGCGCGAGCGCCAACTGCAGATCGTCACTGCGCAGAACCAGGCTGGCGCTGCTACCCTAAGCGACCTTCTTGCTGCTCAGCAAAACCTCGACACGGCCCGCTCGAGCCTGGTGAGTGCTCAGGGGGCCTTTGAGCTGGCCCGCCTGACCCTGGCTGCCAGTCTGGGTCTGGATCCAGCCCAGTTAGGTGAACCAGTGACCCCGCCAGAGGAGCCAAGCCTGCCAGAGGAGCACCTGGGTGGCTTATTGCAGAAGGCCCTGGTCAGTCGCTCCGATGTGCTGCGGGCCCAGCTTCAACTGCAGGACGCGGAGGACAACCTGGCCAGCGCCACACGCGACCGCTGGCTTCCCAGCGCTACCCTGAGCGCGGCTTATAGCAGTAGCAGCGCCTCGCTCTCGGCGGGCTTGAATCTCAAAAGCGGGGTGGCCTCGCTTTCGGGGGCGGTGCCTTTGGTACAGGGCGGCTCGGGGCAGCAGGGCTGGAGCCTGGGGTTTTCGCTGAGCCTGCCCATACTCGACCCGGTGAGCGAAAGCCAGGTCGCCACTGCCCAGACCGCCCTTCAAACGGCACAACGGGCCCTAGAGGCTGCCCGTAAAGCAGCCGAGCTGGACGTGCGGCAGAAGTACCAGAACCTGCAAACGGCCAGGGCGGCCATCGCTGCGGCCCGGGCTGGGTTGAACGCGGCCAACCAGAACTTGCGCGCTGCCCAAGCCAGGCTTCAGGCTGGTACCGGTACCAGCTTAGATGTGCAGGCTGCCCAACTTGCCGTGCTCCAGGCCCAGCGCAACCTGGAAGGTGCCGTGACGCAGGCTCATCTGGCAGCGCTGGCCCTGCAAAATGCTCTTGGCCTCGATCTTACCGAATCTATCGGAGGCAACCAATGAAAAACGTCCTTAATCCCACGAACAAGCGCTTCTTCTGGGTGCTTCTACCGGTTTTCTCGCTGGGATGGGCTCAGAACACCCTGACCCTGGTACAAGCCCTTGCACAGGCTTACCGCCAGGGTCCTTCGTTGCAGAGCGCCCAAGCTACCCTGCAGAACGCCACCCTGCAGCTCAACGCCCTCAAGGCCGATCCCAGTACGCTGATCGTGGCCCTAACCCAGGCCGAGCAGAACGCCAGGCTAGCCCAGGTAAACCTGGAAGCCACCCGCCTTAGCGTGATGCAGAGCGTGGTGAATGCCTACATGAGCCTTTACGAAGCACAGCAAAATGTGGCCCTGTACCAAGCACAGGTTGCTCTGAACCAGCGCAACCTGGAAGTGGCCAGGGCTCGCCAGGCTGCTGGCAACGCGACCGCGCTGGATGTGGCCCGAGCCCAGACTACCCTGGATAGCTCGAGGCAGGCCCTCACCAATGCCCAAGGCCAGCTCCCGGTGCTTTCGGCCCAGCTCGCCGCCCTTTTGGGCCTGAGCGATCTGGGCAACGTGACCGTAGCGCCTCCTCCGGCAGCTCCTGCCCTCCAGGTCGACTTGGAGACGTTGCGCAAGGACCTCTTTGATCGCCTGCCCAGCGTGGTACAGGCCCAGCAGGCTGTGGACCTGGCCCAGCTCAACGTTCGCCTGGCCGACAACGACTACACCCCTGCGGTTCAGCTCAACAGCGCCAAACTGAGCCTGGAAAACAACCTTCGCACCCTGCAGACCGTTCAGCAGAACGCCCTCACCAGCCTTTCCAATGCCTACCAGACAGCCCAGAGCGCCTACAAGAACATCGCTCTGGCCCAGGCCAACGTAGCCAATGCGCAGAAGGTGGTGGAACAAAGCCAAGCAGCCTTGCGGGCAGGTACCATCTCGGCCTTGCAGCTTCAAAGCGACCAGGTTTCGCTCAAAAGCGCTGAGTACGCTTTGGTTCAGGCGGTGACCGCTTACTGGAAAGCTCTGGCGGCCTTCTCGGTAGCGGCAGGGCAGGATTTTACCGGCCTTGTGCAGGCTGCAGGAGGATTTTAAGGCTCGCTGTCGATTTGAAGATCTTCGGTCGTGACGCTTTGCTGAGCGGTGTCGTTGCGCGCGACCGCCAGAAGTTTCTCCTCGAAGCTTTGCAGCGTGCAAACGGTCATAGGGAATAGCGAGGAGAGCTTTTCACAGAGGTCGTCGGATATGTCGGTTAGAGAAAAGAGGGGGTGTGGGGGAGCTATAATCCCCCGGTTTTCAAACCGGGGATACATGGACTCCTCCACGTGCTCCGAAGGAGCCCATAGCATGGTGGGCGGTCGTTTTGCGGTACCATGTGC